>NZ_JBWYIN010000001.1:0-298611 GCF_056779765.1 Acinetobacter sp. 24-47-62 | reverse complement strand
TGAAAGACCACATCAAGCTAACAAAGGAAAGCCACCTCTAATGGCTGCTTAACCTCTACTTTTAACTTCGGTTATTTATGGGAGGATTACCATTTTTCCTAAGCTATTTAAATTTAATAGATAATTTGGATATGGGTTACACTCAATTTAGTAAATCTTTGAATAAGTGTATGAAATCTATTCATTTGGATTTAGACAATGATTGCAGTCTAAAAAATTCGGTCAATCAAGACACATGCTTAATTTTTTTCAACACTTAGAACTTCAAAAATTCTGTATTTTAGTAGAGTATTTAACCTCAACCAAAAGCCAACAGGTAACATGTAATATAGCGGGCTTTCCAGCCTTTGTAGCCATTGCCGATCGTGTCCAATCGGATCACGATATGGCACCCCTTGAAGCAAGTCAGGATTATCCAAAATCAATAGATAAAGTTTTGCATTTTTCAGGGAAAGGTCGTGATATTAAGGATTTTGAGTTATTTCTTCATCAGGCTAGTTCAGCTCAGAATAGAAATTTACTTTTGATCACTGGTGATAAGCTTAAAGAGCATAGTGATGGGGATAATCAATTTGAACGTACCCGATATCTAGAATCGATTAATGCAGTGATGTCCGCAAAGAATTATGGTGGCTTTAATATAGGTGTAGCATTTAATCCCTTTAAATATACTGAGGCTGAGCATTATGCTCAATATTTAAAATTACATAAAAAAGTTATAGCTGGCGCAGATTTTATTATTACCCAATTAGGGTATGACATGGATGCCTTAAAACAGCTAAAGTTTTTCCTAAAGCATTACCATTACAAACAAAATATACTGGCTTGTGTTATGCCACTGAGCTTGGCACGGGCAAATTTTATAGTGAAAAATAAAGTCGCCGGTATTGTGATTACACCTTATATGATGAGAGTGTTGGCTGAGGAAAAACAGAATGGATTGGCTGAAAATGCGTATAAGCGGTGTGCCATACAAATATTGATGTGTAAGCTTTTAGGTTTTAATGGTGTTCATCTTTCAGCATGCGAAAAGTCAGAAGAACAGAAGATTCTGCAAAATTATATTGAGCAATATCAACATGATGATTTAGAGGAACTAGAAGCACGCTGGAAATCTCTTTGGCAGATTCAGACTGGAAATGAGTTTGTTCCAGAATTAACTCATGATGTACGTCAACCGACATTAGGTCAGCTGATTAAATATCATCATTTGCATGTCATGCATAAAGCCCTTTTTGAGTCCAAAATCTCTAAAGGTGTAGGTAGGTTTATTTTTAAAGCGTCCTTTTGGAATAACGAGCTAGCATCAAAAACTTTGTTAAAAACCGAATTTAAGTCAAAAAATATGGTTGTGGGCTGCGAAAATTGTGGTCAATGTAGATTGGCTGATACTTTATATATTTGCCCTGAAACATGTCCTAAAGGACTTGCAAATGGTCCTTGCGGTGGCACCACATTAGATCGATGTGAGTTTGGAGATCGTGAATGCATTCACTCTGATAAAGCCCGATTAGCCAAAGCCGTAGGACATACTGACGTTTTAAAAGATACCCTGATTGCAACCGTACCCGTTGAAGTTCGTGGAACCAGTTCTTGGAAAAATTGGTTTTTGGGAAAAGTTTAAGTCTTTTCAATTTCTTGTATGGGTTGATTTATAGTATTGAAATGCAATTATTAATTAGCGTTATATAGGGGCTTAAATTATCCTATAAATCTAAAAGCCAAAATTTAATCTATTTTCCTATATATCAATATTTACTGATTCTTAAATTCTCATGATGACTCTATAATTTATTTATTACATAGATGTAAAACGAGAATTAAGGATGAGCATAACGCCCATTAAGTCAGGCACTGGCAATTTAGCTAATGTGATTTATCAACAAATAAAGGATGATATTTTTAGCTTTAAGCTCAAACCTGGACAACGTTTTACTGAAACGGACCTTTCTGAAAAGTATGAGGTCAGCCGTACCCCAACACGGCAAGCACTGTATCGTCTTGAACAGGAAGGCTATGTGAATGTGCATTTCCGCAGTGGTTGGGAAATTAAGCCTTTAGATTTTACCTTTTATCAGGAGCTCTTTGATTTACGTATGATCTTGGAAAAAGAGGCTGTTAAACGTTTATGCGTAATGGATCATGAGCAATCTGAAGAATTACAGAATTTAAAGCGATTATGGCTTGTAGACGAACAGGACTATAACCAGAACACCAAAGCATTGGTGATGCAAAGTGAAGATTTTCATTGTGCCTTGGTTAGAGCTGCAGGAAATCGTCAAATCGCCAAGATTCATCATGAAATCAGTGAAAAAATCCGAATTGTGCTCAGTCTAGGCGCCATGCGTGAATTCGATATCCAGCATGCTTATCAAGATCATGCTGCAATACTTAGATGTATTTTAGCTCGTGATGCTGATGGGGCGATCCATTTAGCAGAACAGCATGTCTTACATAGTATTGAGGACGTGAAGAAAATTACTCTTAAAATATTTTCGACTGTTTAGGATAAATTATTAAAAAAATGCCAATTTTAAAAAATTGGCATTTTTTTTGCCTCTAATTCATATCTTGTATACAAGAATGTACACAAAACTAATCCAGCGATGCCAGAACAACATTTGCTTAGTTTTAGTGCATAGATTTAATGAATAGTGCACCAATTTGAATTCAATATTTGTAAACGCATCAATATTGTGCGTATAAATGAGGATAGTTTTTTTGAGATCTCGTGTAACTTTATTAATAGGTTTAACTGGCATCAATCAAGGGGTGTTTGCAACAGATCAGGTCAAAACCCTAGATACGATTTATCTCAGCACAGCTTTAGCCTCAGAATCTACACAGCACGCTCAAGCGCTTACCAAATTTCAGCATGATCTATTGGATATCCCGTTTAATAAAAGCCATTTGTCGCAAGACGTTATCCAGCAGCAAGATATTCAGCGCATGGATCAAGCCCTCAGCATCGTGAGTGGGGTATTGCATCAAAATAATTATGGTGGGGGCTTTTGGGATAACTATTCATTCCGAGGATTCCAAGGCAATCCCAATATGGGGGTGGATGCCATTCGTAATGGGCTGAGTGTCAATCGTGGCATTTCTGCACCTAAAGATATGGTCAATATTGAATCACTGGATTTTTTAAAAGGTCCCAGTGCCGCACTGTATGGACGTGGTGAGGTCGGTGGGGCATTGAATGTCACCACAAAAAAACCAAAATGGACGTCTGAAACAACGCTTAATCTTCGTGGGACAACACAAGATGAATATCGTTTAAGTCTTGAACAGACCGCGCCAATCAGCGATGCGTTGGCGTATCGAATAGCCGCTGCAATGGAAGATAACCAGTCTTTCCGTGATCATGTCAGTAGCCAACGTTTATTTGTCGCGCCACAATTCTCATGGAAATTATCTGAAAATACCCAAGTGGATTTAGATACTGAATTTACCCAGCATCTAGGCACATTTGACCGTGGTATCACGGCTGTCAACAACCAGTTATTGATGGATCCAAAGACCTTTACGGGTGAGCCTTCTGATGGTGATATGCGCGTCAAAGACAATCTCTACCAAGTACGATTAAAGCATCAGCTCAATGACGCATGGCAGATGAATGCTGCGATCAGTTATAAAGATGCGCAAATGGTCGGCTATTCAACAGAACCACGCAAATTACAGGCCGACCTTGAAACATTAGAGCGTCAGCGTCGTCATCGTGATTATCAGACCGAGGATATGCTGCTCCAAAGTGAATTACTTGGTCAACTGCAACTCGGTCATGTTCAGCATGAATTGGTACTCGGTGCAGAAACAGGGCGTTTGGACTTTATGCAACGTCAATTGCGTCTTAATCACTCGGCTGCTCAGCCAAATTGGATCAACATTTACAATCCCACTTATGGGCAATTTAGCTCTGAACTACCTTTACATACCGATTCCGATGAACGTCAGCAGTACATGGCTGTGAATGTACAAGATCAGGTCTTTTTTAATGACCAATGGAATGTGTTATTCGGAGGTCGATTCGATCGTGTCGAACAGCGCTTCATCAACTATCGCACGCAGTTCAAGGATCAGAGTACAGCACAAAAGTTTAGCCCACGCATAGGCCTTAATTACCGTCCTACACCAGCACTGTCTGTATATAGCAATTATGGTGAAGCATTTTCCATGAATAATGGCATGGGTCGTACAGGGGAGACGTTTGCACCTGAAACAGCGAAAAGCTATGAAATCGGCGCGAAATACCAATGGCAAGATCACAGTATGCTTAGCATCGCCTTGTTTGATATGAGCAAAAAAAATGTCCTGATGACGGATGCCATTGATCCAAACTATGAAGCTGCGGTTGGTGAAGTGAAAAGCAAAGGGCTCGAAATTGACTTCAACCATCGTATCAATGACCAGATGATGGTGTCAGCAGGCTACGCCTATATGGATGCCAAAGTCAGCAAAGATGATGTGTTGCCTGCAGGCTCAGCACTGAGCAACGTACCCAAACATAGCGCACATGTCATGGCAAGCTATGACCTTTGGCAAAATGCGCAACAAGCGGCAGGTCTAAATTTCAATCTCCATTATGTCGGGCAACGCAGTGGGGACAGCCCAACCAATACGGCTAATGGTTTCAGCTTACCTGCCTATACCGTATTTAACCTTGGGGCTTATTACCAAGCAAATCCAAATTTACGCTATCAATTGAATATTCATAATTTGTTAAACGAGGAATATTATCTATCCAGTTATAGCCATGTATGGATTCAACCCGGTGAGCCGATCAAAGCAGCGTTATCGGTACAGTGGCAATACTAATGCAAAGATTTATTGTCCTTTTACTGAGCTGTGTACTGTTGGGTTGTACGGCAACAGAGCAACCGATATCAGCAAAAATACAAAGCCCAACATCGCACTGTGTGGTTGATAGCTCAGAGACCGAAGTCTGCCTAGCTCAGCCAGCACAGCGTATTGTGTCCTTGTTTGAATCAGGTTTAGACGGGCTATATATGTTGGGGCAGGGTGCAAAGGTCGTGGGGATTCCTGCTGAGGTCTATTTACAGACCTTGTTATTTAATGCTTATTCCAAAATGGATCCACGTATTGCCAATAAGCAACTCGCTACACCTTCACAAGGCTCAAATGCCACCAACATTGAAAGCTTAATGCTATTAAAGCCAGATTTGGTGATTTTAGGTAGTGGGCAAACACAAACCATTCAATTGCTTCGACAATTTGGTATTGCAGTCTATGTGATGGAATCAGGTACTTACGATCAGGTGAAAGAAGAGCTGTATGAAATTGCACAGCTTACAGGTGCTGAGCAACGGGCTAAAGAAATTCTGGATTTTTCAGATGTGCTTCTGGCTGAAGTGGCACTCAAAACCTCAAAGCAAAAATATAAGCAATCAATATATTACGCATGGTCAGGTGGACGAATTTATTCAACCTCAGGCCGTAAATCGATTACCAATGATTTTATTGAATTGGCAGGGGCTTACAACGTGGTTAAAACGGAGACCAATCAACCGAATGTCAATCCAGAAACGTTGATTGAGTGGAATCCTGACAATATTGTACTGTGGAATACCGACCCAAACCTGATTTATCAGCGTAAAGAATTGCAAGGTCTAAAAGCAGTACAACAACAGAAAGTGTTTAATCTCAGCCCTGCATTTATCTATAACCCACATACCATCAAAATTATTGTGACTGCGATTTATCTGCATCATCACATTTACCCTGACACCTCAGGCTTAGCAGTTGAAGCCTTGCAACTCAAAATTTTAGAGAAACTCTATGGTCAGAAAATTGCCAAGGAGTTGATGTCATGAATAAGGCAAAATTGAAATACACCTGGTTTTATCCATTGCCGATTCTGCTGATTTTTGTGTCGCTGTTGCTCGGCCCCAGTCAAACATTAAGCGCAGGGGATTATGCACTGTGGTTTATCCAGTGGATATTTGGTACAGCGTATTTTGATGCGCAACAATTTAGCTTGATGCACAATATTGTCTTCAATATTCGCCTACCACGCATCTTATTAACCTTTATGGTTGGGGCGGCTTTGGCAACAGCCGGCAATGGATTGCAAGCTTTATTCCGCAACCCCTTAGTGGATTCCTATGTGCTAGGGATTTCTTCAGGTGCCGCCTTTGGTGCGGCTTTAGCATTATCTTTGAGTTGGTTATCGCCCAATTTATCAGCATTTATTTTTGGCGTATGTGCAGTGGCATTAACCTATGTGTTTGCCCAACAAAAGCATGAAAGCCAAACTTCATTGGTGATGGTGATTTTATCCGGCATGATTGTTTCAGGTCTGTTTTTAGCAGGACTGACCATTATTCAATATTTAAGTGATCCTTTTAAATTACAAGCGATCGTGCAGTGGACCATGGGGAATTTACATCAGGCATCGTGGCAGAAAGTCCAATATGCGGTTGTGCCGATTACGGTGGCTTTAATGGGCTTATACGCCATGCGTTGGCGCTTGAATCTGATGGCATTGGGAGCTGATGAAGCACAAGCGGTGGGGGTGAATCCGAAGTGGGAGCAACTCATACTGATTGTATTGGTGACGCTATGCACCTCCACTTCAGTAGCTGCCGCAGGCATTATCAGTCTATACGGACTATTTATGCCGCATATTGTGCGCATGCTGGTCGGCCCTGACCACCGCTACAGTATTCCTGCCAACATGATTCTAGGCGGTGGTTTTTTACTGCTGATTGATAATTTTTCACGAGTTTTACTGAGCTTTGAAATTCCAATCGGCATTTTCACCATGCTCCTCGGTGCGCCATTTTTCTTATTATTAATCAAAACACAAAGGACGGCTTGGGCATGATTCATATTGAACAGTTGAACTATGCCTATGGGCATAAACACGTGTTAAAAAATATTCAGCTTGAATTTCCAGCCCATCAGTTCTCGGTGATTTTAGGTCGCAATGGTTGTGGCAAATCGACCCTATTTAAACTGATGGCAGGTTTAGAACAGACCACAGATGGGCAAGTACTTTATGCAGGTCGAGCTTTAGAAAACATAAAAGGTAAAGAAAGGGCCGCGCTACTTGGATTTTTACCGCAGTTCCATAAAACGGTTTTCCCATTTTTAGTTAAAGATGTGGTGATTACAGGTCGGGCTGCATTTAGTCGATTTCGTCCATCTAAACAAGATTGGGACATGGTCGATCAGGCTTTAATTGATCTCGATATCGAACATTTAAAAGAGCGCCCTTATACCGAGCTGTCAGGCGGAGAGCGTCAATTGGTGATGATTGCCCGTATTTTGGTGCAAGCACCAAAAGTGATTTTATTAGATGAGCCGACCAATCATTTGGATGTCTATTATCAATCTTATTTGATGAAAAAACTGCGTCAATTGTCACGGCAGAATTTTACTGTGATCGCCATTATGCATGACCCGAATTTGGCATTTTTATTTGCCGATCATTTGTTCTTTATGCGTGAACATGAAGTGATTCGCCCTGATTCAAAAGCGCGTCTCACCGATCCGAAATTTTTAAAAAGCGTCTACGATGTGGAGTTTCATGAAGCCATGATTCAAGACAAGACCATTGTTATCCCTGATCATTCTTGGTTGTAAAATGAATTTATCCTATGAAACACTGCAATCCGCTGATCAATCTGTCATTCAATTTGCTTTAGATTCACGGCAGCTTTTATTTCCAGAACTGTATGGTGCTTGTATTCCAAAAGATATTGCCCAGTTTGAGCAGTACTATGTGGACAGTCCTTTAGGCTGTTTTATCGTGGTCAAAAATCAAGCCAAAATTATTGCAACGCTTGCTTACCGTGCCTATGACGGACGTTTTGATTTGGATATTGCTGAAGGTGCTGTTGAGGTGGTCAAACTTTTTGTACTGCCTGAATATCGTCGACAAGGCATTGCCACGCAACTGTGTCAGTTATTATTTACACATGCCGAGCAACACGGCATAGAAACCTTGTATTTGCATACACATCCCTTTTTACCTGCAGCGGAGCAATTTTGGTGTTTACAAGGTTTCGAAATAATTAAGCGTGAATGGTTAAAAACATACGATACCATTCATATGTTAAGAACTATAAAATCTGATCAACGATTTTGAAATTTAGCCATAAGCTTAATTATTTATATAGATTATAGCTAAATACTGAAGTAATCAGTCTAGATCATCCAGAGCATTTGAATAGAATTTCACACCTATTTTGATGCGATCACGCCCTTGGCTCATACGCCAACGATTAGTATCACGTAAGGAATAGACGCAACCACAATATTCCTGTTGGTAAAACTCCTCTTTTTTGCTGATTTCGAGCATACGCACAGCACCACCATTCTTACGCCAGTTGTAATCCCAATAAGTTATCCCTTCATAATGTGAAGCTGAACGATGACCACAGTCGTTGATTTGCTTCATATCTTTCCAACGGGAAATACCAAGCGAACTACTTATTAGACTGAAGCCATTTTCAGCTGCATATAAAGCTGTACGTTCAAAACGCATGTCAAAACACATAGTACAACGAATGCCTTTTTCAGGTTCATTTTCCATACCTTTGGCGCGTGCAAACCAATTGTCTGTATCGTAATCACAGTCGATAAAAGGAATGTTATGTTTTTCGGCAAAGCGAATATTTTCTTCTTTACGAATTTCATATTCTTTGACAGGATGAATATTGGGGTTATAAAAAAAGATCGAAAAGTTGATGACTGATTCAATCAGGGTTTCCATCACTTCACCCGAGCATGGTGCACAGCAGGAATGAAGTAGAAGTTTGTCGTGACCTGCTGGGAGAGACAGTTTTTGACGTTCAAGTTTGTTTGACATGGTTATATAGGTTTAAATTTAAACCCTATATTTTAAAGATTGAGTTGATAATTAAACCTCTAATAAGCTGATATTTTCTAAGGTTAGGTTGAGATAAATTCACTTGAGCACCATTTGAGTGAACGGAATCGCATCCGTATACCAGTGATCTACTCATTAACTGCATGGATAAGTTAGCTCATCTATTCTAAATCGCTTTGAAATAGCGAATATGCTTTAACATGAGGGATTCTCATCTTAAGCTGAATTTATATCGTTTTACTCACTTTATTATTCACGTTTAAATACAGCCATTCAGAAATTTAGTTTCTTATAAAATTTTAGGTGGCAATCTCCATGAGTACAGCATTTGAGTGTTCAATTAAACGTATCCGTTTTGATGAAAACTATACGCCAGCAGAAAGTACACGTTTGACTACAAACTTTGCTAATTTGGCTCGTGGTGAAAGTCGTCAGGAAAATCTGCGCCGTACACTTGCGATGATCAACAACCGTTTTAATAGCTTGGCGACTGTCGATAATCCTAAAGGTGATCGCTATTCACTTGAGATCGACATCATTTCTGCAGAAATTGATATCGAAGGCAATGGACAAACTTTCCCATTTATTGAAACACTGAAAAGTGTGGTGATTGACCACCAAACAGGTGAACGTATTGAAGGTATGATTGGCAATAGCTTCTCATCTTATGTGCGTGATTATGACTTCAGTGTGGTATTGCCTCAGTTGGGTTGTGGCGTGGGTGAAAAACCTGAAGATTTTGGTAATCTACATGGCAAATTGTATAAACATCTGGTGAATTCAGCAGTATTTAAAGCAGAATTCAACAAAGAACCGGTAATTTGCTTAAGTGTTTCAACCTCTAAAACCTATTACCGTACCACCAACGTACATCCTATTTTGGGTGTGGAATACAAAAATGATGAATATTCACGTACCGATGAATATTTTGCCAAAATGGGCTTACGTGTACGTTATTTCAAACCTGAAGGTGGTAACGCACCACTCGCATTCTATTTCGCTGGAGATTTACTTCGTGATTACACTGATTTTGAATTGATCAGTGCGATTGCAACTATGGAAAGCTTTCAAAAAATCTACCGTCCTGAAATTTACAATACTAACTCACCAGCAGGCGTGGAATATAAACCAAGCTTAAGCTATGGCGACTACTCACTAACTCGTATTGTTTATGACCGTGTAGAACGTGCTGAGTTAGCAGTCAAACAAGGTAAATGGACAGAAGAAAATTTCATTAAGCCTTATCAAGACATTTTAAATGAATGGGCTGAAAATTTCGAAGTCGAAACAGCTGCTTAAAACATCCAATTGATATACAGATTCACGAATTTAGAGAAAGAAGATTAGACATGGCACTTACACCACCGAAATTATTACTCCCAACTTCAACTGCGGGTAGTTTACCGAAACCATCTTGGTTAGCTGAGCCTGAAAAACTATGGTCTGCATGGAAACTCGAAGGGGAAGAGCTTCTTGAGGCAAAACGTGATGCATTGAAATTATCATTACATGAGCAAGTCACTGCTGGTATTGATATCGTGAGTGATGGTGAACAAACCCGTCAGCACTTCGTCACTACATTTATTGAGCATCTTGAAGGTGTGGATTTCGAAAAGCGTGAAACCATGCGTATTCGTAATCGTTATGATGCAAGTGTACCTTCTGTTGTGGGCGAAGTTTCTCGTAAACAAGCGGTATTTGTTGAAGATGCGAAATTCTTGCGTAGCCAAACCAATCAGCCAATTAAATGGGCGTTGCCTGGTCCAATGACCATGATTGATACTTTATTTGATGGTCACTACAAGAGCCGTGAAAAATTGGCTTGGGAATTTGCCAAAATTTTAAACCAAGAAGCTTTAGAGCTTGAAGCAGCAGGCGTGGATATTATCCAATTCGATGAACCGGCGTTTAACGTATTCTTCGATGAAGTAAATGATTGGGGGGTACCAACCCTAGAGCGTGCACTTGAAGGTTTAAAATGTGAAACTGCGGTTCATATTTGCTACGGTTACGGTATTAAAGCCAATACCGATTGGAAACAAACTTTGGGTAATGAATGGCGCCAATACGAAGAGTCATTTCCGAAGCTACAACAATCTAAGCTCGATATTATTTCGCTTGAATGCCAAAACTCACGTGTGCCAATGGATTTGATTGAATTGATTCGTGGTAAGAAAGTCATGGTCGGTGCAATTGATGTGGCAACTAATCAAGTTGAAACCCCAGAAGAAGTCGCGAATACCCTGCGTAAAGCTTTGCAATTTGTGGACGCGGATAAGCTTTATCCATCAACGAACTGTGGTATGACGCCGCTCTCTCGTCAAGTGGCTCGTGGCAAGCTTGAGGCTTTAAGTGCTGGAGCTGCCATTGTCCGTAAAGAGCTAGAAGCTTAATCAAACGTAGTCTTGTATTAATCAGGGCAAATCGTCGCAAGATCATTTGTTCTGTCTAATGTACGACACGTCATATGTATATTTGAGATGAAAGAGATGATTGAAGCAACAGACTTTAGAAATGCAATGTCTTTACTTACAACTGCGGTAAATGTGATTACAACCACAGGCGAAGCAGGGATGCATGGCTTTACTGCATCTGCGGTATGTAGTGTCACAGATACTCCGCCAACACTATTAGTCTGTATGAATCAGTCCTCTCGTTCACATGCACATTTTGTTGAAAATAAAGTCTTAGCTGTAAACGTACTGAGTACTCAGCATGAACAGCTTTCGAATGCTTTTGCTTCAAGCAAGCTCAGCTCAGAAGATCGCTTCAGACTAGGTGATTGGATTGATTTAAAAACTGGGTCGCCGATTTTAGAAGATGCTTTAGTCAGTTTTGATTGCGAGATTGAGAATATTCAACAAGTCGGTACACATAGTATTTTTTTATGCCGTGTGACTGCAGTAAAGCAAAGTAATCAAGAAGAAAGTTTGGTGTACTTTAACCGTGCTTATCATCAAGTGGGTCAGTTGGAACACGCTTAACTCAACCCCTTAATCCCTTCATCTTTTTAAAAGTTAGTCTATTGTGGAACTTATAACCTTTTTAATCATCGGTGCATTTGCTGGTTTTGCGGCTGGGCTGTTTGGTGTAGGCGGTGGTACGATTATTGTGCCACTACTTTTTATTGTCTTTACCCAAATGGGTTATGATCCTGATGTCATTATGCATCTGGCACTAGGTACATCTTTAGCAACAATCGTTGTCACTTCGATTAGCTCATTAATGGCACACCATAAAAATGGTGCTGTGCTATGGCCTGTATTTAAAAATCTAGCTCCACCCATGGCCATCGGCTGTTTTGCAGGTGCTGGAATTGCTGGTTTGTTACCGGGATTACATCTTCAAATCATGGTCGGCTTATTTTTGATTTGGGTGGCGTATACTATGTTTACAGGCGCGAACAAAGCAGTTAATTCAACAATGGCTCTTCCTTCATCAAGTCAGCAAGTTGCAGCAGGTAGTGTCATTGGGATTGCATCGGCACTCTTTGGGATAGGTGGTGGTAGTCTGACCGTTCCATATCTGAATCGTTATGGGGTGGTGATGCAAAAGTCTGTCGGTACATCTGCTGCTTGTGGATTACCAATAGCTCTAGCTGGTGCTATAGGGTTTATGGTTTTTGGTATGACTGCTGAGATCAATGTGCCGAATACCATCGGGTATGTTCATATTTATGCTTTCATTGGCATTAGTGTGATGAGTTTTATAACAGCAAAATTTGGTGCCAAAACTGCACATGCCTTATCGCCAGCTATGTTAAAGAAATGTTTCGCTGTCTTGTTAGTTATCATAGGAAGTATCTTCCTTGTAAAAGGATTGATTTAATTTCACCCAAATGTCTTATCAGCCTAGATAGCTCATTTAATGTGGGCTAAAGCGAAGATTTTAATATATCCCTAGAGGGATCATGATTTGAGTTTTTTCCCATATGATCGAACTAAAACATTTGAAAATGCTATTGGCTTTGAGAGAGCATGGCTCTTTAGTCGCTGCAGCGAGTGATCTCTGCATTACACCTTCAGCCGTATCTCATCAGTTACGTGAGCTTGATCAGTGGATGGGGGTTGAAGTCGTCAACCGCAAGACGAGACCAATTACTTTTTCTAATGTTGGTTTAAGACTGTTGCAGTTAGCGGATGAAATTTTACCGCAAGTTCAGATTGCTCAAAGTGATATCACGCGTATTATCCATGGGCAAACTGGTAGAATTACATTTTCTTCAGAATGCCATAGTTGTTTTGATTGGCTCATGCCGATATTAAATCAGTATCGAAACCAATATCCTGATGTTGATTTAGATTTCGCATCAGGGTTTGAAGCAAATCCTCATGAATTGCTACAAAATGGCGAATTTGATTTGTTGATTACTGCAGACCCAATTGCATTAAAGGGAGTTGAATATTTCCCAGTATTTGAATATGAATCACGACTTGTTTTATCTACAACACATCCTTTGGTACGTGCAAAAAACATTACTGTTCAAGATTTAGCTGATGAAACGCTGATTACATTTCCAGTAGACAAACATCGTTTAGATATCATGTCGAAGTTGTTCATTCCTGCAAATATTCTTCCAAAAAATATTCGAACCACAGATCTGACCCAGATGCTGATTCAGTTAGTCGCAAGTGGGCGTGGAATCGCAGCTTTACCAGATTGGGTGGTAAACGAATATGAAACCAAAGGGTGGGTCACTTCACGTCGCCTAGATTGCGTTGCACCAGAGGGGTTAAGGCGTACTTTATATGCAGGTTTTCGAACTGAAGATAAGGAAAAAGATTATTTCGATTCATTTATAAAAAAATTAGCTAAATTTTCAGAATCAAGAAAACTTTATTACATGTAAGAAAGTTTAATCATTCTGAATAAAGTGAAGATTGAACCTCGAATGAATCTTCATATAAATAATGAGCGAAGTTAAGATGAAAATTAGATAGTCGCTATTATTTGTATGAAGACGATTTTTTTGCTTTTGATTATACTTTTTTAACTAAGATTGATGTCTGACATCGAGACATTGGACTCATCATCTGTTTGTAGAAAGTAAACGATTTGATCTCAGTCCATTGTCCACCATTTTGGTCATTTATCTAAGTGTTTTTTTTAATTATAAAACTCAATTCATTATAAATTTAAGATTATATCCATGATACAACTCATACCTTCATTTTCAGTCTCAGACTATCTCAGCTTATTTTCGATTATTTGTACGACGCTTATAGGTATCGTCGCTGTCTTTTACGGTCGAAAAACGTATTTTGTGAGTCTGAGAAGTTTTAATGAAAATAAAAATTTATATGAGGCTGCATCTTTTTACATTCGAGAATTTATCTCTGTAAGTCCGAATAAAACAATAGATCCTTTTTTGAAGAAAATTGCCAGTGATCAACTCAATGGCGGTGTTGAGATTCCTTCATTCTTAACCGATATACTTATACGCAAATATGCAGATTACTATTTTTACTTAGTGAAGTCCCTTCGCACTACATGGAAATTTTTTAAAGTTGAAAATGGAGAAATTCAATGTATTTATTCAGAACGGGAATTAGTCTTTAAAGGGTTAGCGTATGGTGCCTTATATACCGTCACCGGTTCTTTAGCTTTTTTTATATTTTCAAATTTTACTTGGTTTTTAGCTCGTTATACCTCAGATAGCGCATTAAACACAGGGATGACTTTAATCATTTTACTTGTATTTCTTTTGTTCGTAGCACTTGGAAGCTTAGTTATGATTTTTAGGTTAATCACTGTGCGTGATATCAACCAGAGTCTAAACCTACTTAAGCAATCAGAAAATAACCGCTCATAACAAACAAAATAGAATCATGTGTTAGCTTTTTTCTTTGCACAAGAAAATTGCACGCAGGTTAATTTCGGTGCTTCCCGAGTATTCTTTACTCCGACTGATTCAACAGATTTACTTGAATTAAGTTCTGTTCAATACAATCAGCTCTAAGAGAAATGTTATATATCAAGCGACAGTAATACTAAAACACAAAAGAGTATTACTTTGGCACAGCCTTTGCATCTATCTATTCAATCATAAAGTGATCTAGGGTTCCGATACATGAAGTTTCATGTAGGTCTGCGACCGAGAGTTCACGGCTTAAGTTGCAAGCTCAAGCTACACGGAGGGATAAAAGCCCGGGAGGTAAACCGTAAAAGATTGGGATGGATGCATATGAGCACAATAAATTATCACGAAGATCAAGTCCTTTGGACAGAACGTTTACCGGGTGGACACCACTGGTCAGCACGCATTCAGCGTGGCGCAGTATTACAACTCAAAGCCTTAGGTAAAAATGCCAATGTGGCACTGTACTGCGTCAATAGCGAAGACAAGCTCGAACGGTATAACATGCCAGACAGCTTAAAAGGGCAACATACGGCATTTTTAAGCACTGGGCATATCCTTGCATCGGACCTTGGTCGCGCGATGATTTCCATTGTCAAAGATGACCACGGTTGGAATGATGCATTTTGTGCACCATGCAATGCACAGCAAATTGAACAACAATTTGGTTCAAAAACGTTTCAAGATGCACGCAACGACATGTACCGTAACGGTAAAGATTCTTTACTGCTTGAAATGACCAAGTTTGGTTTATCTGCAACAGACCTGAGCAGTACGTTAAATCTGTTTTCTAAAGTTCAACCGGATGACCATGGTAATCTCAGCTATGTAGCATCTGACAATACGAATCAAGTGATTGAACTCCGCATTGAAATGGATTGCTTGGTGTTTTTATCATCCGCACCGCATGCTTTAGATTACAGCGCTGAATATTCTCCTGCCGATGTTCAATTGTCTTTATACAAAGCACTTCCTTTAAGCGGCAACGATATATGTCGTGATTCATGCCCGCAAAATCAGAGAGCATTTCAAAACAATAATCGTTACTACGCACTCAGCGCTTAATTGGGGAGAATAATCATGACAGCTTTAGCTAATTTACAAAACAGCTTAGAAAAAACGGTCCTTAGCGAAGTATGTCCTGCCGGTGAAGCATGGATGTGCGAAGTCAAAAAAGGACAATATTTCCGTATTGTGGATTTAGAAGGCAACCAAGCGGTGGATACGCTCTTTATCTCGACATCAAACCCTGAAGAGCGTTATAGCGCAACTGATACCTTAGCGATTAATCAACAAATCTATTTAGAAAAAGGCACACCCTTATACACCAACTTTGGCAACAAAATTGCCACCATTCATGATGATAACTGCGGTCGTCATGATACTTTAGGCGGGGCATGTTCATGTGAAAGTAACACGGTGCGTTATGCACATGACAAATATCCAATGCACAGCTGCCGTAATAATTTCATGATTGCATTGTCTCAGCATCCGATTGCGAAAAAACACGGCTTAAACGTGCGTCACATCGGTCCAAATATTAACTTCTTTATGAATGTGCCCGTGACCTCTGAGGGGCATCTAAAGTTTGATGATGGTATTTCTGCACCGGGTAAATATGTGGAAATTAAAGCGGAAATGGATTTAATCGTGCTGATCTCCAACTGCCCACAACTGAATAATCCTTGTAATGCCTATAACCCAACCAAAATTCAATTGATCATCCGTGAAGGCGAGGACGCATAACCATGACTAAAAAATATGGATTGAATAAAGTTTTGATCGCCAACCGTGGTGCAATTGCGTGTCGTGTCATTCGTACCCTTAAAAAACTCGGTATCCAATCAGTTGCAGTCTATTCAGAGGCCGATCGTGATTCACTGCATGTGACTTTAGCGGATGAAGCGGTGTATATCGGTGAAGCACCAGCCAGCCAAAGCTACTTAAACGTTGAAAAAATCTTAGAGGTTGCTAAACAAACCGGCGCACAAGCCATTCATCCGGGATATGGCTTCTTGTCTGAAAATGCTGAATTCTGCGACCTATGTGAATCACAAGGCGTTGCTTTTATTGGACCAAATTCTGCGCAGATGCGTGCCTTTGGTCTTAAACACACGGCACGTGAACTTGCGATTCAAGCCAATGTACCGCTACTTCCGGGTAGTCAGTTATTGGCGGATGAAGCTGAAGCCTTAACGGAAGCGAATCGTATTGGTTATCCTGTGATGCTGAAAAGTACCGCAGGTGGCGGTGGGATCGGCATGCGCTTGGTATGGAATGAAGCTGAACTGAAAGATGCTTATGCAACCGTGTCTTATTTAGCCCAAGCCAACTTTAAAGATGCCGGTTTGTACTTAGAGAAATTTGTGCAAAATGCCCGTCATATCGAAGTGCAAATTTTTGGTGATGGCCAAGGGCAGGTGATCGCACTCGGTGAGCGTGATTGTTCGGTACAGCGTCGTAACCAAAAAGTGATTGAGGAAACCCTGGCACCGCATCTCAATGATGAACAACGTGCCTACATCCAAAATGTTGCCATTCAACTGATGCAATCGGTGAACTACCGTTCTGCAGGTACGGTTGAATTTGTGATGGATACCGACACACAAGAATTCTATTTCTTGGAAGTGAACACCCGTCTACAAGTGGAACATGGCGTGACAGAGCAAGTCTTTGGTGTGGACTTGGTGGAATGGATGGTGACATTAGCCAGCGGTGACTGGAATGCACCAACTAAAAAATTGGAATCTAATGGTCATTCGATTCAAGTGCGTTTATATGCGGAAGATCCAATTAAAAACTTCCAACCCAGTGCAGGTTTACTGACACATGTTGAGTTTGATCCTAATGCCCGAAATGAAACATGGGTGGAAACAGGCTCGAATGTATCGTCATTCTATGACCCGATGATTGCCAAAATTATTGTGACTGCGGACGATCGTGCTTCTGCGATTCAAGCCATGACGCATACTTTGGCGAAAACCTCAGTTGCAGGGATTGAAACCAATCTTGAATATCTACAAAACATCATCGACTGCGATGTGTTTAAAGCCGGTACACAAACCACACGTTTCCTCAATACTTTTGAGTGGAAAACCCAAAAGATTGAAGTGCTACAAGCCGGCATTCAACCCGCCGTGCAAGATGTCACAGGGCGTTTGGGCTATTGGGATGTCGGTGTGCCACCCTCAGGTGCGATAGATTCATTATCACTGAATGTTGCAAACCAGTTGCTTGGTAATGCCTATAACACTGCAGGGCTTGAATGTACGTTACAAGGGCCAACTTTAAAATTCCATTGTGACAGCCAAATCGTGCTTGCTGGTGGTGATATGCCATCGACACTAGATGGCGCTCAAGTTCCAATGTGGCAGACCGTCAATGTACGTAAAGGTCAGGTGCTAAAATGTGGCAAAATTGCGACAGGTTGCCGTACCTATATCGGCATCAAAGGTGGTCTGAATGTGCCTGAATAT
This sequence comes from Acinetobacter sp. 24-47-62, assembly GCF_056779765.1. Lineage (NCBI taxonomy): Bacteria > Pseudomonadati > Pseudomonadota > Gammaproteobacteria > Moraxellales > Moraxellaceae > Acinetobacter > Acinetobacter sp. 24-47-62. The sequence goes on along the minus strand of NZ_JBWYIN010000001.1, from coordinate 280,424 downwards.
CTCGGCTCACAAGCGACCTTTACCTTAGGTCAGTTTGGCGGTCATGTAGGGCGAAACTTACTGATTGGCGATATGCTCCCAATTACAGCATTCACAAGCGATGAAATTAAAGCTCTTGCACCTGAACAGGTGCCATCATTTAGCCATGAATGGGAAATTGCGGTGATGTATGGCCCACATGGTGCGCCTGATTTCTTTACCAAAAATGACATTGATACTTTCTTTGCCAATACTTTTGAGATTCACTTTAACTCAAGCCGTACCGGCATCCGTTTAATTGGTCCAAAACCTGAATGGGCGCGTGAGGATGGTGGTGAAGCAGGTCTGCATCCATCCAATATTCATGACAATGCTTATGCCATTGGTGCCATCGACTTTACCGGTGACATGCCAATTATCTTGGGTCCAGATGGTCCAAGTCTCGGTGGTTTCGTTTGTCCTGCAGTGGTGATTAATTCTGAACTATGGAAACTCGGTCAGCTTAAAGCCGGTGACAAAGTGAAATTTGTCCCTGTAAGCTATCACCAAGCCAAACTTTTAAATGAAAAATATCATGCGCAATTAGAAGCTTCAGATACAGAAGCGGTGGCATTTGATGAGTCGTTCTATCTTGAACTCGCAACTCTAAAAAATGCGGTTCTCGATACCTTAAAAGGTGAAAATGGTGCGCCTGATGTGGTGTATCGTCCTGCCGGCAACAACTACATGTTGGTGGAATATGGCGAGTTGGTGCTGGATCTAAACTTACGTTTCCGTATTCATGCTTTGATGCAATGGGTACAAAAGCAAAATATTCAGGGCATCATTGATCTGACACCGGGTATTCGTTCGCTACAAATTCACTTTGACTCATTAAAACTCGATCAACTTGATTTACTGCGTTTATTGCAAGTCGCTGAAGCTGAACTGCCTGATGTGACGCAAATGCAAGTACCATCACGCACTGTGTATTTACCACTGGCTTGGGAAGATTCACAAACTCAATTGGCAACCGAACGCTATATGCAAACCGTGCGTCCAGATGCACCATGGTGTCCGGACAATATTGAATTTATCCGTCGTATTAATGGCTTAAAAGACAAACAAGCCGTAAAAGACGTGGTGTATGACGCAAGTTATTTAGTCATGGGCTTAGGCGATGTATACCTTGGTGCTCCTGTCGCAACACCACTTGATCCGCGTCAGCGTTTGGTGACGACCAAATATAACCCTGCACGTACATGGACCCCTGAAAATGCCGTGGGCATTGGTGGTGCTTATATGTGCGTGTATGGCATGGAAGGTCCGGGGGGCTATCAGTTTGTTGGTCGTACCACGCAAATGTGGTCACGCTACCGTAAAAATGCTGACTTTGAGCAAGGCAAACCGTGGTTATTACGTTTCTTTGACCAAATTAAGTTTTATGAAGTCTCTGAAGAAGAACTGATGCAGATGCGTGAGGATTTTAAAGCGGGTCGCTTAAAACTTCGCATTGAAGAAGGTGTATTGAACTTAAAAGAGTACAACGACTTCTTAACTGAAAACCAAGAGTCCATTTCGGCATTTAAGTCTGTGCAACAGGCTAACTTTGATGCTGAACGTCGTCGTTGGCATGAGGCAGGACTTGCAGAATATGTTTCTGAAAGTTTAGATGCTGTGGATGATGGTGAAGGCGTTGAAGTGCCTGAAGGGGGCTGTGCGGTGGAATCACACATGCCGGGTTCAATTTGGAAAATTGAATGTCAGTCAGGCGATATTGTAGAAGAGGGTGCAACGCTTGCGGTGATTGAAGCAATGAAGATCGAGATTCCAATTGTTGCACCTGAACGTATGAAGGTTGAAGCGATTACCATTGAAAAAGGGCAAACGGTAAAAACGGGGCAAGTGTTGTTTACGTTAGCGCCTGTGGCTTGATGAGATAGAAATAAAAAGACCGCTTAAGCGGTCTTTTTTTCTGGTTCAATTAAACCAAACTTTTCCTCGATTTGGTTAATGAATTTAAGGAATTCATTATTTCCTTGTTGATCTGTGCAACTTTCTATAATTTCCTCGCATGTACTATTTCCCCATAATTTTTCAATTAAATTACTTTTTTTAATAGCGATATAATTGGATAAAAGAGGAGTTAAAAGTATTTTTTGATCAGAAAAATTATCAGGGGTGTAGCTAAGTCTGTTATTAGATACTCTAGATATGACATTAGGATGTAGATAGTTCTCACACTCTCTTTTTGTAGTTAAATGAAAAATAATATTTGGATATTTAATCTGCGATGCTAGATTCTGTTGGTACTTAGGACAGTTGTTACCATCATTATCAGAATCAAAAAATACAGCCCATGGTTTCTGCAAAGATTCGATTAGCTTGTAGTTTACCCAATGTTTTAAGTTATCACTTCCTCCACTAATTAGAAGTTGTATATTTAATTCAGCGATGTAATCTTTTTGAATCAATCCACTTTCTGCATATTTTGCAAATATGTGTTTTAAAAACACTACATCAGATACACCCTCAACAAAGATATATCCTCGACATTGAGGATTAGAAATATTTCCAAAAGGATGAATACCTAAATCTTCACTGATTGATTTTAAAATATCATTACGATCAGCATGAGCAATGATGTGTTGATTTTCCTCATCTTTAGTTATGTATCTTAAACTGGTTATAGGCATCAACCCTGCTAAGGCTGGGGTATGAGTAGTTACTAATATTTGAGTTTTGGGCAATATGGATAAATCTAGAAGAGCTTTTATTAGCATCTCCTGATAATCTGGATGTTGTGAGGTTTCAGGTTCTTCAATAGCATAAATAATTGAGCGACCATCTGCCTCTCGAAATTTTTTCTCTGCTTCGGCTCTAAAAAAGTTTAGGAGAATTAATCTTCTTACTCCGCTTCCTCTTTTATTGACAGGAATACCTTGTTCAGAGGCTAAAGCCATTGAAAAAATAGACTCCCATTTAGGTTCTTTTGAAAAATCAGGGATTAAATCTTTTGCTAATGCTGAGTCCATTTCAGATAATTTTTCTAAAGTTCTCCCTGCTACATCTTCTAACTTGGTTTTAATGTGTTGTTGAATAGCTTCTAATTGAGGCTGAATTTCAGAGAGCGCATGCTTTATAGCGAGTTTCATAGGATCTTGGACTTCGCTATCTTGATCGCTACTATTTCTATCAGATTTAAAGAGTGCGTAAATTGGTAGATAATTTTTCAAAGATTCCCAAATATTTTTAGCATCTTCTTTATTCAGTGGAATTTCTTTTGTTTCAAAGTTCAAAGTTTCGGATTGAAACAAAAATTGGCGCAAACATGTGTTCGATCTTTGATCAGGAACTTGTGATAGATCAAGCCCTTTACTCTTGATTAAAGCTTTTAGTTCTGTATTTTTTAAAATGATTAAGTTATCTATGGCTTCATTAATTGGATATTTCGCAACAATACTTAAATCAGAAGTAACTTTTTGAGATATACGAAAACTTTTTTTAACTTCAAGATAGCCATCTGAATTTAAGAGATATTCATCTTGCAGGGTAGTTTCAGATGTTGCATCTAATGTTAATGAATTTGGAAAGTCATCAAAAATACAAGCAATAGAAACTCTATCATTTTCATGAGAATTTACACATTTATCAGATTTATCAAAATTTGAATTTTCAAAGAAGATATCTAAAGCTTCTAAAATTGTGGATTTACCAGCATCATTTTTACCAATAATACCTGTTAAGTTGGAATCAATATTTATCAGATTTTCACCCTGATAACCCCTGAAATTTTCTAATTTAATTGCTATTAATTTCATAATAATAAAATACTTTTGTTAGGAATTTTTAGATTAAAAAATAATCAAATTTAAGATAACATTTTGTTTTATATATTAAAAGATAAATTTTATTTTACTAGTTAATGATCTAATAAAAGGTCTCTAAAAAGTTCGATAAACGCAATCCAAAAATTGCGGAACAGTTTATTCGCAATATGATGCCATTTTAAACAATCCCAAAATCCCGAAAAACAATCTCAGTGAATCGGTCGATTTGTATATAGTCAAACTGAGATCGGCAGGCTATCGTTTGGTTTATCAAGTTATTGATGCAAAAATCGTGGTGATGGTTTTAGATATAGACAGCCATGATACGATATATAAAAAAATATAATTATTTCAAACTCTCTTTATGCTCTTGTCCCCAAACCGCCATTTGCACCATCAACTTTTCTAGGCCACGACCTGATGGCGTAAGATCATACATTGAGGTCGTTTTACCCGTGGTTTCATCAAGAGACTCAATTTTTTCAACAACATTATTTAATTCAAGTTCTTTGAGCTCTTTAGAAATCATTCTGGGTGTAATGCCTTGCAGCAGACGTTCAATCTCATTAAAACGGCGTGGCTGTTTAATCATGGTTGCAACAATCGCAAGTTTCCATTTGCCATTAATGACGTTCATGGCATTTTTAAGCGCCACAATAAACATCAAATTACATTGGTCATCTTCGCTTAATGTTTCAGCATTCTCTTTCATAAAATCAGCCATCTATCCTCCCATCTCGTCATAAAATTTAATCAAATGAAATCCTAAATTCACTATACAACAGTATAGTGATCTCGTTTTTTAACTCGCCTATAAATTACATCATTGCAAAAATAATCCAAGGTTATTGAATGATTTTAGTTACTGGTGCTACTGGCCATTTAGGGCGAAGTGTAGTGCAACAATTAAAGCAACAGCTACAAAACAATGAATTTGCTGTATTGGCGAGAAACTTAGAAAAAGCCAAACCTTATGTCAATGAACATATTGAAGTCCGTGAAGGAGATTTCAATCAACCTGAAAGTTTAGTCAAAGCCTTTCAGGGTATCGACAAGCTACTTCTCATTTCAACGATGGAAATGAATCGCTTTGAACAACATAAGAATGTCATTGATGCTGCGCGTGAAGCAGGTGTTCAACATGTGTATTACACAGGTTTGTCCATTCAAAATATTGAAAATTCAGCGGTGAAGGATTTGATGATCAGTCATTTTCAAACTGAAGATTACCTCAAAGCAAGCGGACTGAAATATACACTCCTACGCAACACCATGTATGCAGAAGCGATTCCACAAATTATCGGTGAGGGAGTAATCGATACAGGCATCCAGCTCTCTGGAGGTGCGGGAAAAGTGCCTTATGTGCAAAGAGCAGAGTTAGGAGAAGCAATAGCAAATGCCTTAATTCAAAATGATCATGAGAACAAGGTCTATGAGTTAGTCGGCAGCCAAGCTTATAGTTATCAAGATATTGCTGATGAGCTAAGTCAACTCAAAACAATACCAGTGGAATATCACGATCTCACTGAAGAAGCCTATCAACAGTTCTTAAAAAGAATCGGTTTGCCCGAATTTCTGATCTATCTAACACATGGCACAGTCGTAGATATTAAACATCAACAGTATGAAGTTCAAAGCCAAGATTTAGAACAACTTTTAGGTCGTCCAAGCCAATCACTCAAATCAATGTTGGCGAGTTTATACGCTTAAAGAATTAAAAATATTCACATTTAAACATTATAGGTAAATACATGAAATTATTAGAAGCTTTACAGTGGCGTTATGCAACCAAACAAATGACTGGTAAAAAACTACCGCAAGAATTAGTCGATCAAATTCTTGAAGCTGCGCGTTTAGCACCGACCTCAGCGGGCTTACAACCGTTCCATATTATCTCGATCAGCAACCAAGAACTTAAGGAGAAAATTTCACCAGTTGCATTGAATCAACCACAAATTACCCAGTCATCGCATCTTTTGGTATTTACGGCTTGGGATACGATTCCAGACGAGCGTATCGATGAACGCTATAACGCAATGAATCGTGAGCGTCATTTACCTTTAGATACGACCATGGATGTGGTGCAAAACTTAAAGAACCTGTTCTCGACGTTTACTGAAGAGCAGCAATACCACCATACTGCAAAACAAGCACATATTGGTTTTGGTATGGCAATTGCGGCAGCAGCTGAGTTAGGTGTAGATGCAACGCCAATGGAAGGTTTTGATAAAGACGGTCTGGATGAATTATTAGGATTAAAAGAAAAAGGCTTAAAGTCTGTGGTGCTATTGGCACTAGGTCGCCGTAACCCAGAAAAAGATTGGTTAATTGGATTGAAGAAATTCCGTATTCCGCGTGAGGAGTTCGTCACTGATATTCAGTAAAGTATTTCATTAGAACAAGAAGACAAAATAATAACTATTCGAGTTGACCGTCTATCTCCAGAAAGGCGGTCTTTTTGCATTTCTGAACATTGAACAAATCAAGTGCACAATTTCGATTCATGCACATTTTTGAATCTTTCCGACGACTTTTTTCCTAGCTCTCTTTTATATATCTCAAGAAAAGTTTTGGCACGTTTTCTGCATTTACCTAGTATTACCAATTCTTTTTTTTGTAATACCTAGAGGTGCTGCAGATGACGACAAATCAATCCAAACAATCGAAGCATCCCATCCTTCAATTCTTCATTGAACTGATGAGCGTCCGTGCGGGTTTACACCTACAACAATCTCAAAAACCTAAGGAGCTCAAACGTGCCTAAACAGAAGCTGGCGCGGATCAGCATCACTTTACCTGAAAATACATTGCATGCTATGGATCAAAAAATTGTAGATCAACATTATGAAAGCCGATCTCAAGCCATTGTTGACATGATTAACCACCATTTGATCAATGACCTCGTCAGCCGAAATGAGGTCATGGTCGGTACTTTAACCTTACTGTATGACGTCAGTTTAAAGCCATTAAGAACACAGCTTATAGATTTACAGCAACAGTTTTTGACTCAGGTGATTAGTTCACTACATATCCAATTAGATGATGACAAAGTCATGCAGGTGATGTTGATGCAAGGGGTCAGCAGTGACCTAAAAGCCATCAGTGAGCAATTTAAAGCATTAAAAGGGGTAATTAAGGGGCATTTAGAGCTGATGGATGCAGTCATGCCACCTATTCCTCAAAATTCGGAACACGTATAAGGAGCACCGCCGTGCAGACATTATGGACTATACAAGATTGGCAACAGGCTTATACAAATCAAACTATTCAGTTGAATGACTTAAAGCGTTATGTTGCTAAACTCTGCAATGATGATCACGCTTGGATTTTAATAGCCAGTGCAGAGCAAATACAGGCGCAGATTGATGCATTGGTCCATCAGGATATCGCTGATCTTCCGTTATATGGCGTGCCATTTGCTGTCAAAGACAATATTGATGTTGCTGGATTTTATACCACTGCGGCGTGCCCAGATGCGGCTTATTTAGCAACGCAAGATGCAACCGTAGTGGCTAAGCTTAAATCTGCTGGTGCAATCGTGGTGGGCAAGACCAATCTAGATCAATTTGCCACGGGATTGGTTGGCGTACGTTCACCCTATGGGGCAGTAAAAAACAGTTTCAATCCGGATTATATCAGCGGTGGATCAAGCTCTGGCTCAGCGGTTGCAGTAGCAAATGGGTATGTACCATTCGCCCTCGGTACTGATACAGCGGGTTCTGGCAGAGTTCCCGCGGGTTTCAATAATATTGTCGGACTCAAACCAACCAAAGGCTGGTTTTCAGCCACAGGTTTAATCCCTGCATGTCGAAGTATTGATGTGATCTCAATTTTTGCAACTCAAGTAGAGGATGCTTGGACGGTAGCGCAATTGATGCAAGGTTATGATGCGACCGATGCTTATTCAAGACAGCATCCGAGAACAGTTCCGACACAATTTTCGAAGGGCAAGATTGCAATTCCAGATCATTTAGAATTTTATGGTGATACTCAAAGTGAGCAAGCATTTCAAACAGCCATTGCTCGAATGAAATCGCTCGGATTTCAAGTTGAAGAGATTGATTTCACGGTATTTAATCAATTGGCTGCCGCATTATATAACCGCTCATGGGTTGCGGAGCGTACGCATGCAGTCGAACAAAAAGTTCGACGTGAGCAATGTCATCCGGTAATTAAGCAAATTATTGATCAAGCTGATCAATTCAATGCTGTAGACGTGATGCAAGATGAGTATCAGCGTGCAGAATGGGCTAGACAGATTAATCTTCAATTAGAAAATTATGATGCGTTGATGGTGCCTACCGCACCTACGATTTATCGCATTGCAGATGTTGAAGCAGATCCGATCCAAAAGAATTCGCATATGGGGGCTTATACGAATTTTGTTAATTTTGCTGATTTATCAGCATTGGCACTCCCAAATGTCATCCGTGATGATGGTTTGCCAAGTGGTATCACTTTAGTTGCTGGCGCTTGGATGGATCAAGCTTTGGCACACTTCGGTCAGCAATGGCAAGTGACTTCAGGATTAAATTTAGCAACGTCAAAGCAAGGCTATCAAATTCATAAATCAATAGGATCTGAGCACACCGTTAAATTGGCAGTGGTGGGAGCACATCTTACAGGCATGCCGCTGAATTTTCAGTTAACGAGCAGACAAGCCACCTTGGTTAAAAAAACGCGTACTGCGCCGTATTACAAACTATTTGCTTTAAAAAATACTCAGCCACGTAAGCCGGGGCTACAACGAGATACATCAGGTCATTCTATTGAAGTGGAAGTGTGGGATGTACCAAGAGCATTGTTCGGTGACATTGTTGCTGAAGTCCCAGCACCACTTGGTATTGGCAATGTCCAACTCATTGATGGAACATGGGTGAAAGGCTTTATATGTGAAAACCATGCATTAGCAGATGCACTTGATATCAGTCACTTTGGTGGATGGCGTGATTATATTCAAGCCTCAAATTTTACCAATACTAAATTTAAGTGCACGAGCATTGGTGAGGTGGTGCAATGAAAACGATGGTATGGGGAGTCATTGGAATTGCACTGTTATTCGTGGGTTGTGATAAAACGGCAAAAATTCCAGAACCAAGTCAACATGCTCAAGCCGAAAAATCAATGCAACCGATTCGGATTGGTTACAGTGATTGGCCGGGATGGGTGGCATGGCAAGTTGCTATTGAGAAAGGGTGGTTTAAAGAAGCTGGATTAAACGTAGAGTTTAAATGGTTTGATTATTCAGCCTCTATGAATGCTTTTGCAGCAAACCAATTGGATGCGGTTTCTGTTTCTCATGGGGATAATTTGGTCATCGCCTCAGGTGGAACGCGTGGCATTATGATTTTAGCAACTGATTATTCATCAGGGAATGATGTCATTCTTGCAAAACAGGGCATTCATAGTGTGGCAGATCTTAAGGGTAAAACGATTGCAGTCGAAAAAGGGCTGGTCGATCATAATTTATTGAATACCGCACTTTCAGATCAAAATATATCAGCCAATGAAATCAAACTGATTAATGCAGCAACCAACGAATTACCCCAAGTGTTTAGCAGCCCTGATGTGGATGCCATCGCTGTATGGCAACCTGTAGCAAATCAAGCTTTAAAAAGCGTAGCTGGGTCCAAAATCATCTATAGTTCTCAAGATAAACCAGGATTGATCTATGATACGTTGACGGTAAATATGACGCATTTATCTAGGCATCAAGCAGAGTGGAAAAAAGTGCTTCAAGTATGGGATCGAACCGTCAAATTTATTCAAGACCCTGAGACGAGAAACGATGCTTTGATGATTATGTCTAAGCGTGTTGGTGTAGAACCTGAGCAATATGAACAATTTATTCAAGGCACACATTTGTTGGATCTTGAGGCAAATCAAAAGGTATTTAAACGCTCTTCAACTTTAGATTCTATTTATGGATCAACTTATCATGTCAATAAGTTTAATCTTGAAAATGGAGTTTATACGGTAAAACTAGATATTGATGGGCTGATTTATCCAAAATTGGTTGAATCATTTAAATAAAAAAAAGCCCAGTGCAGAGGGGCTTGCACTGGGCACAAAGTTGGACTGAATGATTGGTCGGTAGAGCAACAGAGTTGCCTACCTTGTATGGATTAAGAATAGATAAAAATGGAAAAACTAGGAAACGGATTAAAATCATAAAATCAATCGTTTTATACAATGAATGCGTTAGCGTGTATGAAGTGTCTATAAATCAACAAAAAATCACATATTTTTCACGAATGAACGCTTAACATCAACGTTTGATGCGAATGAAAAAGGATCATGTGCGTTGTATACAACAGCTGATATTTCCAGAATTATTGAAATGGCGTGGGAAGATCGGACACCCTTCGAAGCCATTCTGCTGGAATACGGATTAAACGAAAGTGCAGTCATTCGATTGATGCGACAACAATTAAAAAAAAGTAGTTTTGAAATGTGGCGTAAACGTGTTGCGGGGCGGAATACCAAGCATCTTCACAAGCGCTCACCAGATATTTTAAGAGCTTACTGTACTCGACAATATAAACCGAAGTAGGCCTATTGGGAGATAAAGCTTTGCGTATTTTAAAACAACGAAAATGGTGGATTCTCATTCTGCTCATTTCGATGGGTGGGATATATTTCATTTTCCGTTGGTGGCAAGGTCCTGTAGTCGAAACTTACCTAATCGAAGAAAAACCACTGATTCAAACAGTGGTCGCTTCAGGTCGTGCTGAAAATGTAGCACGTAGTGAAATTGGGAGTGAAATTTCGGGTGTGGTGATTGAGCGACGCGTGCAAGAAGGTCAACGAATAGCAGCAGGAGATGTACTGTTAATTATTCAATCTGATGATTTAAAAGCACAAGTCCGTGAAGCAGAAGTTGCGCTAGAGGAATTGCGGAAAATTCGCTATCCACAAGCGCAGGTTGAATTGAAAACGGCAGAATTCCAATTACAACAAGCCAGTCGCGAAGCAAGACGTCGTCAGCAAACGGAACCGGGAGTGCTTTCTGTAGAGGAAAAAGAACAAGCCTTAGAAGCTGAACGCTTAGCGAGAAATCAATTATCTGCGGCAAAACTGAAGGCGCAAAGCCTTGCTCCAGATCAAGTGGAAGAAAAAACCTTAAGTGAAAGATTAAATGCACTACGTGCCCAATTGGCAAAAAGTGAAATTCGGGCACAAGTATCGGGTACGATCTTGACGCGTGAAGTCGAAAAAGGGGATGCGATTCAACCTGGAAAGGTGCTCTTTACAGTCGCAGTTGATAGTCCAACGCAAATTAAAGTGGCGGTGGATGAGCAAAATTTACCTTATCTGAAATTAGGTCAAAAAGCGGAAGTGATTGCAGATGCTTATCCAGAGCAAGCATTTCCAGCTGAAGTTAACTTTATTGCACCTAATATTGATCCTCAACGTGGTACGGTTGAAGTCAAATTGGCGGTGAACTCTGTACCCAATTTTTTGAAGCAAGATATGACGGTCTCAGTGAATGTCGAAACAGCACGTCGAAATAAAACCAAAGTAATAGCCAATGACGCGCTTATTGACCCTTCAACCACGCAAGCTGAAGTTATGGTGGTAAGAGAGGGCAAGGTCCAACGTCAATCTGTAAAATTAGGGTTGCGTGGGACTGCCATGTCTGAAATCTTATCAGGGTTGGATCACAATGATCAGGTCGTTATAAAACCTGATCAAGTAAAAGCGGATCAGCGTGTCAGAACTAAGCAGGTACAAGCACTTTGAAGATGAAGCGTTTATGGACCAATTGGCTCATCGCTGTTGGGTTTTTACGCGAAGGTCGCAGTCAAACACTGATGATTATTGGTGGTGTTGCTATTGGTGTTGCCGTTATTGTCTTTATTAGTGCATTAATTCAGGGACTTCAGTCCAATTTGATTGAGCGTACGTTGGGCACTCAGGCACATATTAGTTTACATGCACCAGATGAGGTCAATCGCGTCGTTAAAGTGCCTGAGGGCGTAGCACACATCATCCATGAAGATCAAAGGGCTCAAAGACTCAAGTCGATCAATAACTGGCAAGAAGTTCTTGAAAATCTAGACAATATCAAGACGCTCAATGCCGTTTCTCCCATGGTTTCAGGACCTGCACTGGTAAAACGGGGGGAAGCGATTCAGTCAGTTGCGATTATGGGGATTGATTTACCACGTTATCAACGTATTGTACCTTTGCAAGAGTATCTAAAAACTGGTCAGCTTCGTTTAAAAGCAGATGATGTACTCATCGGAAGTGAGTTGGCCAAAGACCTTGGTGTGCGCGTAGGCAGTAAAATTCGCGTTGATAACGGTCAAGATATTAACGCCGTCATGAATGTAACGGGTATTTTTGAACTCGGGGTAAAAGAACTAGACTCACGCTATATGTATATCGATCTAAAGCGGGCACAGTCTTTATTGGGTTTGCCGGGTGGGGTTACCATTATTGATCTTCGTATTTCTGATATTTTCTCCGCAGATCAGGTCGCAACTCAAATTCATCGTCTCACTGGATTAAAAGCTGAAAGTTGGATTGAAAGTAATGCGCAATTGATGAATGCGATTTCAGCGCAAAGTCTTTCAACCAATATGATTATTATATTTGTTGGAATATCTGTTGCATTTGCGATCGCCAGCGTACTCTCCATTACAGTGGTACAGCGTACACGTGAGATCGGAATCTTGCGTGCGACAGGTGCGAGCCGAGAACAAATTTTGATGATCTTTCTCATTCAAGGTGCGATTTTCGGCTTACTTGGTTCTATTGTCGGAATCCTGACCAGTTATGCATTGGTTTGGTCATTTAATGAATTTGGCCCAGGATTATTCTACATTCCAATTTCACCTTATTTGATTGGATCAGCTTTATTACTTGCAACATTGAGCGGTTTAATTGCAGCGGCGATTCCAGCCCGTCGTGCAGCGCGTTTAGATCCTGTGGAGGCAATCCGTCATGTCTAATGATGATGAAGTACTGCGTTTAGAGGCTTTGAAAAAGTCTTATAATATTGGACAACCCAATGAAATTGAAGTGCTGCATGGGATTGATTTTGCGATACATCGTCAAGATTTTGCTGCATTAATTGGACCTTCTGGTTCAGGTAAAAGTACGTTATTAAATATTTTAGGGTTACTGGATCAACCCACCAGTGGTGAAATTTATTTACTTGGTCAACCAACCAGTCAAATGGAAGATCAACAAAGAACGGAATTGCGTGGGAAGAGCATAGGATTTGTCTTTCAGTTTCATCATTTGATTCAAGCGTTCACCGTTATTGAAAATGTTTTGATGCCTCTAATGTTGGCGCATGGCAAACCCAATCAACAAGCTTTAGATCGAGCACATGATTTGTTAAAAGCGGTAGGATTGAGTCAATTTGCACAACGAAAAGCCAGTCAACTTTCTGGTGGGCAGCAACAACGTGTCGCAATCGCCAGAGCTTTAATCACTCAGCCTGCTTTACTCCTCGCTGATGAACCTACAGGTAATCTAGACAGTCAAACAGCGAGCGAAGTCTTTGAGCTGTTTCGTGAAGTAAACGAGCAACAAAATTGTGCGGTATTGTTAGTGACCCATGATCCACGATTATCCGCTACATGTGATCGAACCATTCAATTGGTAGATGGGCGAATTGAGAGGGATGAAATGAAGTCGTGATTAATCCAAGGCTGCATTTAAAATGGTGTGGTCAAAAGGATTGATGTTGCATGCTATATCCTGACCGTTTGTGTGATCAGGATATAGCGCCTTATTTAGAATGACTGACCTTGGTCATTCTTGGAATTTTAGGTAAGTCTGCGAGAGCTGGATCAAGTTCATCTTCTTCAGCATGTACCAAAGCATCTACACGTTGTCTTAAAGATTTAAATTTTTCAGTGATCATCAATTCATGCTGACGTGGTCTTGGTAGATCAACCTCAATGATTTCCTTAATTTCGCCAGGATTGGCCTTCAATGCCACAATCCGATCGGCCAGTAAAATTGCCTCGTCCATATCGTGTGTCACAAAAATAATCGTGATATCGATATTGGCCCAAAGATCGATCAGATGCTTTTGCATTTTTTGACGCGTATGAGGATCTAAAGCCCCAAAGGGTTCATCCATCAAAAGAATTTTCGGCTGATTCACGAGTGCACGTGCGATGGCAACGCGTTGTTTCATCCCTCCAGAAAGTTCATGAGGATATTGATGCTCAAATTTTTCAAGTCCGATAATGTTGATCCATTCGCGGGCTTGCGCCTCAGCTGTAGCATTGCTGGCGCCTCGCATGAGTGGACCGAACATGACATTTTCTTTTACCGTTTTCCATGGAAACAGTGTGTAGCCTTGGAAAACCATGCCACGCTCTGGACTCGGTCCTGTGATGGTTTCACCATCTACCAGTAATTCACCACTGGTATATGGATCAAGACCAGCCACAATACGGCTAAAGGTAGACTTACCGCATCCTGAAGGACCAATAACACAGATAAATTCACGTTTATGAATTTTTAAATCTAAAGCATTTAAAATGGTGCGCTCAGTTTTTCCGTGGCTAAATTTCTGGGTGAGATTTTTCGCTTCTAAAATGACGGGACGAGCGTAAATTTTGTCAAAGTAAGCGCGGGTATTAAAATATGAGGGTTGAAGTGCTGAAGACATTAGCGAACTCCCGTTTTCCATTTAAATAAGTGCTGTCCAAGTTTCATTAAAATCACGTCGCAAATCAGACCAATTAAACCGATAATCAAAATTGCGGCAAAAACATTGTCAAAGTTTTGATAGCGAGCTTGTTGAGTGATGAACCACGTGATACCGGATGTACTACCTATGAGTTCTGCAACGATTAAATAGGTCCAAGCCCAACCTAAAAGTACACGAAGGTTTCGATAAATTTCTGGGAGTGCAGCAGGGATGACCACATAAAATAAACTTTTGATTTTATTAGTTCCTAAGGTGAATCCAGCTTCAATAAGACTGCGGTCGACCAGACGGGTGGTGTTGGCAATAATGAGAATTTGTTGGAACAAGGTACCAATCACAATAATGGCAATTTTAGGTGCGTCATTAATGCCCAAAATCGCAACAGCAAGAGCGCCAAAGGCTGGTGCAGGCAGATAGCGAAAGAACTCTACAAAAGGTTCAGTTAATTGAGAAATTTTATGAGAAAAACCGCAAAGAATACCCAAAGGAATACCAATCAAAGAAGAAATAAAAAATGCGGTAAACACCAGTTTGATGCTGTGCCATAAACTTTCATGAAACCATGGTGCATTCGCTTGAGCGGGTGGTGTTGTAAATGCGGTCACTAAGGCTGTAGCGACTTCATCTGGTGCGGGTAGGTAAATGGGATTGACCAAAATTCCCCGAGGTGGTGGCAGTCCTTGATCGACTGCCAATTGCGCTTCAGCATAATAAACTTCTCTACTGATACGGCTATCGACTTGTAAAAACGATGTGCTACCAGAATCTGTGATTTGAACTTGGGGATGCCAAATAAAAGGCAAATAACTTACTGCACACCAGATTAAAATTGGAATTAAAAACGATCCAAAACCAAGCAAAAATTTATGCTTTTGACTCAATTCTCGTGCAACATAGCTCATCGTTGCCACCTCAGTAATACAAAAAATAAAATTCGTATGATTAGGTTGCAAAATCGATGCCATTTTCGAAGCGTGCTTTAAAAGCGCTAAATTTTTAAGTTTTCATTCATTTTTCTTATGTACATTCTTTCAATATCAAGGTTTCGATCATCAAAATATGATGGAGAATTACAACTCTTCACTTGATTGTGATCACTATCACGTTTTAAATGCAGATAGAAAAGATGAGAGCCTGCTTAAATGAGATCGGCTAAATTTGTGACATTCTTAGCATGTATGTTCATGTTCCAAAGCCTTTGGAATGTGGCGGCGGCTTTTTGTGTTCATGAAAGCGACTCAACATCGACACAAAGTTTTCACTTTGGTCATCATCAACCTGTACTTTGCCAAGCCGATCTTTCAAATAAAAGTTCGAAGTCCCAAATTGAAAAAGGCTTAGTGCTTGGCGATGATCAAAGCGTGATGCTAGAAGGAAAAGCACAAATCGATGTTATGGATCATCAAGATCATCTGCCTTCGATGTCTCAGTTTATTCTTGCTGTAAACGAGAATTTGCCTTCATCACAACACATCGAAAAGATTTACCAAAATCACTTTCATTGGACCAATGCCTATCAATCGCCTCATTTAGGTAAAATCCCTCCGCCTCCTGAATTAACCCCGCTATTGGTGGGGTAGCCTAAAAATTTCCCACCACTTATTTTTAAATTTGTGGGAAATTCATATGTCTTTTAAATTAAAACATTCCATTCGATTATGGCTGGTTTTAGGTTCGCTTAGTTTGGGTGAAAATGCTCAAGCAATGACAGTCAATTCGCTTGAACAAGCACTCGTTCAAGTGTCCCAATATCAACAATCAGAACAGATTTGGCAGCAACGACAACAAATGTCAGAACTTGCAGTCAAGCAAAGTGGACTTTGGCAAAACCCGACCGTCACTCTCTCTCGAGATGGTTTTGGCTCAAATCAAGATCAAGAGTTAGGTCTTGGTATTAGTCAGCCGATCGACATTTTTGGTCAAAGACGGATTCAAAAAAATATAGCGCGTTTGGCTGGGCAACAAAATGAATTGCAAGAAAAGTTGTGGGAAGCACAAAGCCAATTAATCGTGAAGTATGCTTGGTCACAGTTTTTAATTTCGCAATCTGAAGCACAAATTCAAAAGTCTCAACTGCAAGTCAGTCGTGAAACTTTAGACAGCGCTAAAAAACGATATCAGGCAGGAAGCATAGCCTTGGTTGAGTATGAACGAGCGCAGATTGAAGCGGCAGAAAATGAACGCAATTATCAGCAAGCCATTTTAAATAAAGAAATTGCAAAACGTAATCTTTCTAATCTCTGGGGAGAAACTGAAGCAGAGGTGAAGGTTGATTCAAATCGGATTTATTGGCCTGACCAAGTTGAACAGAGTGTTCAAAATTATATTTCTGCAGGTTATTTAGAAAAGCTTTATGCACTCAATGTTGTTCAGGCTAATCAACGAATTGAGCAACTTAAAGTAAAAGCAAAACCAAATCCAAATTTGAATGTAGGGATGACGCGAACAAAAGCGCCCAATGAGACAAACGATACTAGTTTATCTGTGGGTGTCGATATTCCGTTCAATATTTTTAATCGTCAGCAATACCAAATTCCGCTTGCCCAACGTCAGCAATCTCTACTTGAGCGTCAACAACAAAGAGAACTCAAACAACAAATTTTAGAGATTGCAAACTCATTTCATCAGGTGCGTGGCTTAAAACTACAGTATGACGCTGTACTGAGACAAAAAGGCTTGTCTGAAAAAGTACAGACGCGCTCTTTGCTCGGTTTTAAAAATGGAAAACTTTCAATCACTGAGGTGCAACAAGCAACGACACAATTACAAAATATTCGGCTCAGTCAAATTCAGCTCTTAAGAGAGGCATGGCAAACCGCACTTGCTGCTGAGGCATTAAGTATTGGTACCAGTTATGAACAAATTAGTCGTTCGGATGCCTATACCCAATTACTCAAAGAGGCTGTGTCACAGTCAGAAAATTTCATCAATATAGGGGCAGAATAAAATGAGATCTATACAACAAGGAAAAATAAACCAAGCATTCCTCATCGCCCTGATTATTGGGGTGACGGTAGTTATCGGGATTTGGATTTTTTTCAAAGATAATAAGAAAACAGCAATTGTTGAGAGTGAAGAGCAAGCTGAAACGTCGAATGGCGCAGAAGCTGATCATGCAGAAGAAGGTGAGATTGAACTCACATCTAAACAGCTAGTCGAACATAGTATAAAAATAGAATCAGCTCAATTAGGTGCAATTCCGCGATACACAAACTTGCCTGCAAAATTGATGGTAAATACAGATCAACAAGCGCATATTTCCCCTAATTTTGCTGGTCATGTTGAACAAGTGAATGTAGCACTGGGACAAGAAGTAACTAAAGGTCAAGTACTTGCAGTATTAAGTGTCCCAGAGCTCATTGACCAACAAGCGAATTTGAGAATGGAGCAATCCAATTTAGATTTGGCACGCCAAGATTTGCAACGTGAACAACGGATGTGGTCACAGGGGATCTCCGCAAAACAGGATTTGCAACGTGCTGAAAATGCATATCGTCAAGCACAAATTACAGTGCAAAGTGCCAATGCACGTTTACAAGCTTTGGGAGCTTCAGCAGGTTCGAATGGTCGTTTTACTATTCGTTCGCCTATCTCGGGCGTGATCAGCCAAAAAGACATCGTGGTAGGTGAAAATGTGCAACTTGCAGATCAGATTTTCATCATCGAACAATTAAAAGATTTATGGCTCGAATTTGTGCTACCTGCAGATGCGAGTAATCAAATTCGTGCACAACAAAATATTCAATTCAAATCTTTACAATCAGGTCAGACGTATACAGCAGTTGTGCAATCGTTAACGTCGCAAGCAGATGCGCAGACTGGTCGTTTGATTGTTCGCGCTAAAGTTCAAGGAAAGGCAAGTGAGTTAAGACCAAATTTGATGGTAAATGTTGAACTTCAAAGTCCCGATGCATCGAATGTATTACGCGTTGCAAAAAATGCAGTGCAACAAATCGAAGGTAAATCAGCAGTATTTATTGTTACAGAACAAAAAAATGGAAAACTCCACTTTAAAGCACAACCCATTGAAGTAGGTGAAATGTCTTCAGATGGTCAATGGGCAGAAATTAAGTCTGGTCTTCAAACGGGGCAAAAATATGTCAATCAAGGCAGCTTCTTACTGAAATCGGAGTTAGAAAAAGGAGAAGCTGACCATGGGCACTAATCATGACATGCCGAAGGCTGAAGGGCTATTTGAGCGAATTATTCAGTTTTCAATTCAACATGCGATTTGGATCATGCTGTTTGCCTGTGCTTGGATTGCTGTTGGAGTTTATAGTTATCAAAAATTGCCAATTGATGCAGTTCCAGACATTACCAATACACAGGTTCAAATTAATACTCAAGCTAATGGATTTACTGCGCTCGAAGTTGAGCAACGCATTACGTATCCAATTGAAAATGCCATGGCGGGGATACCAGATCTTGAATTAACACGTTCGATCTCTAGGTATGGTTTATCTCAGGTGACTATTGTCTTCAAAGATGGCATTGATATTTACTGGGCACGTCAACAAATCAATCAGCGTGTTCAAGAGGTTCAATCCGAATTACCTGATGATATCGCACCTACCATGTCTCCAGTATCTACGGGGCTGGGTGAAATTTATCAATGGGTACTAAAAGCTGAGCCAAAGGCTAAAAAACCTGATGGTTCTTCATACACAGCAATGGATTTACGCGAAATTCAAGATTGGATCGTGCGTCCACAATTGCAACGCGTAAAAGGCGTTGCTGAGGTGAATAGTATTGGAGGATTCAATAAAACATATGTTGTTTCGCCAGACTTGAATCGTATGCAACAACTACAAGTCAGTTTGACGCAACTTCAACAGGTTCTCACTGAGAACAATGAAAATCGTGGAGCAGGATTTATTGAAGATGGAGGTCAACAACTGACAGTACGAGTTCCTGGAACACTGAACACGATACAGGATATTGAAAAAACAACGGTGGTTACCTTAAATGGAAATCCTGTCCGTGTTTCAGATATTGCTTCAGTGTCGATCGGGCATGACCTTAGAACAGGTGGAGCGACCTATAACGGAGAAGAAACCGTACTCGGCATCGCCATGATGATGATGGGTGAAAACAGCCGTAGTGTTGCACAAGCTGTTGATCAAAAAATTCAAGAAATTCAAACCACACTGCCCGAAGGCGTAAAAATTGAAACTGTTTACGATCGTACCACCTTAGTCGAGAAAGCCATTAAGACAGTTCAAAAGAACTTAGTCGAAGGGGCGATTTTGGTGATTGTGATTTTATTCATTTTCTTGGGAAATATTCGAGCAGCTTTAATTACAGCATGCGTGATTCCACTTTCGATGTTATTTACATTATCAGGTATGGCACAGCAGAAAATTAGTGCCAACCTTATGAGTTTAGGTGCGCTAGATTTCGGAATTATTGTAGATGGGGCGGTGGTAATTGTCGAAAACTGTATTCGCCGATTAGCTCATGCCCAAGAACAGTTAAGACGACCTTTAACACGTTCAGAGAGATTTAAAGAAGTATTCCTTGCTGCTCGTCAAGCGCGCCGTCCTTTAATTTTTGGTCAAACGATTATTTTAGTGGTGTACTTGCCCATATTTGCTTTAAGTGGTGTTGAAGCAAAAATGTTTCACCCTATGGCACTCACCGTAGTATTAGCTCTTATTGCTGCGATCATTTTATCCATTACTTTTGTTCCTGCTGCAGTGGCTTTATTTGTAACAGGTGAAGTAAAAGAAACTGAAAGTAGATGGATGTTATGGTTAAAGAAAAAATATCTAAAAGCATTAGATATGACTTATTTATATCGAATGGTCATGTTAACACTCGCAGTTAGTATTTTGGTTTTAACAGGGTTGTTGGCGACACGTCTAGGAAGTGAATTCGCACCGCAATTAAGCGAAGGTGATTTTGCTATTCAACAAATGCGTTCACCCAGTACCAGCTTAGAAGAATCATTAAGAATGCAGGAAATGACTGAGAAACTTTTGCTTCAAAATTTTCCAGAAATTAAAAATGTTTTCGCACGAACGGGTACTGCTGAAGTGGCTACAGATGTGATGCCACCCAATATCTCAGATGGATTCATCATGTTGAAACCTCGCCAAGAGTGGTCGAATCCCAAAGAAAGCTTAGATGATTTAAGGTCACGTATTGAAACTTTTTTGGAGACTTTGCCTGGCAACAATAGTGAATTTTCTCAACCCATTGAATTGCGTTTTAATGAGCTCATTTCTGGAGTCCGCAGTGACATAGGTATAAAAATTTTTGGCGATGATATGCAGGTGTTAAACGATGAAGCTGCCAAAATTGCCAAGATTGTGCAAAAAATCAGTGGCAGTACCGCAGTCAAAGTAGAACAGACTTCAGGTTTACCCTTATTAAATATAGACGTAAATCGTTCTTTAGCAGCGCAATATGGTCTTTCGGTTCGTGAAATACAAAATTTAGTTGCTTCAAGTATCGGTGGTCAACAAGTCGGTGAAATTCTACAAGGAGACCGCCGTTTTGATTTTGTTATTCGACTTACTGATCAAGATCGGACAGTCATGGGGATTGCACAATTACCCATACAACTCCCCAATGGTGGGACAGTAAGACTGGCAGATGTGGCTACAGTTTCAAATATTGATGGTATGAATCAGGTGAGTCGTGAAAATGGCAAGCGTAGGATTATTGTGACGGCAAATGTTGAAGGGCGAGATCTGGGTTCATTTGTCCAAGAGTTGCGATCTAGCCTCATGACATATGCATTACCGAGTGGCTATTGGATTGAATATGGTGGACAGTTTGAGAATTTGGCATCTGCCAAAGCTAGAATGACTATCGTGATTCCATTGGCTTTGATTACGATTTTTATCCTGCTGATGGCTGTATTCAAAAATATAAGAGAAAGTTTATTGGTCTTCACGGGCGTACCCTTTGCTCTCACGGGGGGAGTCTTATTTTTATGGTTACGTGATATTCCCATCTCAATGTCTGCCGGTATTGGTTTTATCGCTTTATCAGGTGTCGCTGTTCTGAATGGACTGGTTATGTTGACCTTTATTAAGGAGCTAAGAAGTGAATACAGTTTAAAAGATGCCATTTGGCAAGGTGCAATGTTGCGATTACGTCCTGTGCTGATGACTGCTTTTGTGGCGTCTTTAGGATTTGTTCCAATGGCGCTCGCTACAGGTACGGGTGCCGAAGTACAGCGACCGCTTGCGACAGTGGTTATCGGTGGAATTATTTCATCCACCATACTGACGCTACTACTTTTACCTGTATTGTATAGGTGGGTGAATCAAGCAAAAGCAGAACAATAAATTAAACAATAGCATTATGTATATGAATCAGATCCTCACTTTATTTTAAGTGAGGTTTCTGATGAGGAGTATAAAATGGGTAGTTCGCATAATCATGATCACAGTCATGTGGAAGTCAGTAAAGGCAACGCAAAGAAACTGACTTTTGCTTTAGCCTTAACCACGACATTTTTAATTATTGAAGTTGTTGCTGCATTTATTACTCAAAGTTTAGCTTTATTGTCTGATGCTGCACATATGTTTACTGATGCTGCCGCTTTAGCCATCGCGTTGGTTGCAATTAAGATTGGTCAAAAGCCTGCAGACAATAAGCGAACTTTTGGTTACCAGCGATTTGAAATTTTGGCAGCTCTATTTAATGCGGTGATGTTATTTATCGTTGCAATTTATATTTTGATAGAAGCGATTCATCGATTAAGTAATCCTCCTGAAATTCAGAGTGTTGGAATGATGATAGTCGCCGTCATTGGCTTAATCATTAATTTAATTTCGATGAAGATTCTTTTTTCGAGTAGTAAAGATAGCCTCAATGTCAAAGGGGCATATCTAGAAGTATTAAGTGATGCACTTGGTTCTGTAGGTGTGATCATCGGTGCTGTGATTATTTATTTTACAGGCTGGGTACTTATTGACACGATTATCGCAGTCCTGATCGGATTTTGGGTCTTACCACGTGCTTGGATTCTCGCCAAGCAAAGTGTAAATATCCTACTTGAAGGTGTGCCTGATGAGATTGATATTGAAAAGCTCCGTGCAGATTTATTATCGCTTGAAGGAGTTAAGGACATTCACCAATTAAAAGTTTGGGCGATCACATCCAAAAAAGTCATGCTCACAGTTCATTTGGTTGCACCGAATGTCGATCCTAAACGTTTACATCAACAAGCTTTTGAAATGTTAAGTCATGATCATCATATTACTGAAATGACCTTGCAGATAGAAGATGATGCATATCACCATGAACTAGAACATCAGCATTAAAAAAGCCCCCGAAAGGGGCTTTTTTTAGATTTAGAGAATTTAAATGGATCTACACAGATTCAAGTGTTGCGGTTTGGGTTGAAGTGTGCAACCCATTCGTTGATGACTTACGGTATTGAGCACCACGATGATCATCTGGAAGTAATGGTCCATGACCAAACAACTTTTCTCTCAGTGTCCCCTTGGTATATTCTGTAGGGTAAACACCGCGACGTTGTAACTCAGGAACGACGTATTCGACCACGTCTTCAAAAGATTGATGTGCCAAAATATAAGCCAAATTGAATCCATCAATGCCAGTTTCATCCACCCATTCTTGAAGACGATCGGCTACTGTGCTTGGTGAGCCGACAATCACGGGGCCGTTTCCACCTACACTGGTCCATTTTGCAATTTCTTCAATGGTCCAAACTTTATCTGGATCTGCTTCTACGTAAGATTGCAACATAGACTGAATGGCATTGGTATGAATATATTCAACCTGGTCTGTAGCTTTGAATTGTGAAAAATCTACACCAGACCACCCTGAAGCGAGTGTTAATCCACCATCATAACTACCGTAAGATTGATACTCTGCAAATTTAGCCTGTGCTTTTTCATCAGTTTCATCGACCACAATCGCAAGCATCGTATAGATTAAAACAGCGTTTGGATCTTTACCTTCTTCAATAAGATTATGGCGAATTCCTTGTGCTAACTTTTTTACAGCAACTTTCGTTGGTGCAGATATAAATACGCATTCTGCATTTTGACTGGCAAATTTTTGTCCACGCTTTGATGCACCTGCTTGGTATAAAACAGGTGTGCGTTGCGGAGAAGGTTCACAGATATGAATACCTGGCACGCTAAAATATTTACCTTCATGTTGGATTGGATGAACTTTGGTGTGATCCGCAAAAATACCAGCGGCTTTGTCACGTCGTACCGCATCATTTTCCCAAGAACCTTCCCAAAGTTTATATAAAACTTCCAGATACTCATCTGCAATATCATAACGATTGTCGTGACTCACTTGGGTTTTTAAACCTAAGTTTTTAGATCCGCTTTCTAAATATGAAGTCACAATATTCCAACCCGCACGACCTTTGGTGAGATGATCCAATGTGCTCATACGTCGTGCGAAGGGATAAGGATGTTCGAATGAAATTGAGGTGGTTACACCAAAGCCTAAATGTTGGGTGACTGCTGCCATTGCTGGAACAATCTGAATTGGATCATTCACAGGAACTTGAACAGCACCATTTAAAGCATGTTGAGCCGATTGATGATACACATCATAAATACCCAAAACATCTGCAAGAAAAATACCGTCAAAAATACCTTTTTCTAATATTTTTGCTAAATCAGTCCAATATTCCAAATCTTTATATTCCGTAGAGCGATCGAGCGGATGACGCCATAAGCCTGGGGACTGATGTGCAATGCAATTCATTTCAAAAGCATTAAATCGTATATGTTTAGTCATAATGAAAATATATAATAATTAAATGTTTATATTCTGATTATATGAAATATCATACTTATTATTTAATGAGAAAAACTGCAATATTCATAATAAAAAAATAAATGATTTATTTTGTTTGAAATTAGATTAGTAAATAAAATAATCGTATAAAAAATTAAAATAATTAGTGCTATTTTAATTTTATTCAATTTTTTTGAAGAGAATAAAATGACTGCACAAATAGATATAAAATTGCATGAGGCTGAAATTTCAAAAGAATTCTACCAAATTCATCAGCCAGCGCATGTGATTAAGACAGATGAAGAAGCGATTCAAATCGCACAACAGCTCGCTGAAGATTTTGCAAAGGAAGCCTCCATTCGTGATCATGAACGCCGTTTACCTTTGAGTGAAATTAACAAGTATTCTCAATCAGGGCTTTGGGCTATTAACATTCCAAAGCAATATGGCGGTGCAGGAGCGAGCTATAAGACTCTCGCTGAAGTTGTTAAAACCATTTCTAGCGCTGATCCATCACTAGGTCAAATCGCACAAAATCATTGGGTGTTTCTAGAGCATATCCGTTTAGATGCCACCGAAGAACAAAAACAATTCTTTTTTAAAGCAGTACTGGGTGGAGAGCGTTTGGGGAACGCTTTCTCAGAAAAAGGGTCTAAGACGGTTGCCGATCTCACCACAAAAATAGAATTTGATGCTTCTGGCAATGGGATTGTGAATGGACAAAAATTCTTTGCGACTGGAGCTTTACTGGCACACCGCATTCCAGTTGTTGCGATTGATGCTGAAGGAAAACCATTTGCTGCAATCGTGCCACAAGGGACTGAAGGTGTAAAAATTACCAATGATTGGAGTGGGTTTGGTCAGCGTACAACGGTCAGTGGATCAGTCGAATTAAACAACGTTAAAGTAGATGCAAAATATATCGTTCCAATTTATCAAGCTTTTGTAAGACCGACAGCAGCTGGAGCAATTTCTCAATTTATTCAAGCTGCTGTAGATGCTGGGATTGCACGTGGTGCGATTCAAGAAACGATTCATTACGTTCGTAACTTTGCACGTCCATGGATTGATTCAGGTTTAGATAAAGCAAGTTCAGATCCATATACCATTGCCAATATTGGTGAATTGAAAATTAAGCTGCGTGCTGCTGAAGCCGTTCTGGATTTGGCAGGATTAGCGATTGATTTAGCACTTGCTGAACCGACCGAAGATCATATTAATGAAGCAACATTGCTCGTGGCTGAAGCAAAAGTCTTAACGACTGACATTGCGATTTTAGCAGCGAATAAATTATTTGAGCTTTCTGGCACGCGTTCGACCTTATCAGAATTAAATTTAGATCGTTATTGGCGCAATGCCAGAACACACACTTTGCATGATCCCGTGCGTTGGAAATACAACATTGTAGGAAATTATTTTCTAAATGATGTCCCACCACCACGTCATCCATGGAGCTAAGGAGAAATTTATTATGACTATATTAAATCAGAATGAAGAACTTTCACTTGGTGCCAACTATGAAGAGGTTGCAGCAAAGTTTCGACCGATTTTTAAGCGGATTGCAGAAGGGGCCGTTCAACGAGAAACCGATCGTGATTTGCCTCATGAACAAATTAAATGGTTAAACGATGTAGGTTTTGGTGCATTACGTGTACCAAAAAAATATGGCGGTGCAGGTTTTACCCAACAGCAACTTTTCCAAATCTTAATCGAGTTGGCGACAGCGGATTCAAATATTGTGCAAGCTTTACGTGGACATTTTGCATTTGTCGAAGACCGTTTAGTGGCCCATAAAGATCAATCACAAGCGTTTTGGTTTAAGCGATTTGTAAATGGTGAAATCGCAGGAAACGCTTGGACAGAAGTCGGTAATGTTGAGATAGGCGACGTCATTACCCGAGTGAAACAAAATCAACAAGGCGAATATGAAGTTTCAGGAGAAAAGTTCTATTCTACAGGTACTATTTTTGCCGATTGGATTGATCTTTTTGCCTATGATGAGACCACTGATCAGCATGTGATTGCAGCGGTCTCAACTAAAGCTAATGGAATTAAAGTACATGATGATTGGGATGGATTTGGTCAAAAAACCACTGGAAGCGGGACGCTAAAAATCAACCAAGTGTCGATTGAACGAGATCATATTTACCCGTTTGATCAGCGTTTTAAATATCAAACAGCTTTTTATCAAGTTGTACATCTAGCAACACTGACCGGCATCGCATTTTCTGCGGTGGAGACCTTTAGTGAGGAAGTGCGTAAGCGTACTCGAATCTTTAGCCACGGGAATGCTGATCTTGTCCGTGATGATGCTCAGATTCTACAAGTGATTGGTAAGGCATCTTCCCAAGCATTTGCCAGTCAAGCCATTACTTTAAAAACAGCTGCAGCACTGGATGATGCATATTTAAGTCACTTTAATGCTTCATCTGAAAAAGATCATGAGATTAACCAAATTGCGGAACTAGAATCTGCTCAAGGGCAGGTCGTCATTTCAGATCTTGTACTTGATTTAACAACTAAACTATTCAATAGTTTGGGTGCTTCAGCCAGCGCTTCGTCGAAGCAGTTAGATCGTTTCTGGCGTAATGCAAGAGTTGTATCCTCACATAATCCGATTATTTATAAGGAGAAAGTGGTGGGTGCTTTTGTCGTGAATCAAACTGAATTGCCATTTGTATGGCAAATTGGTAATAGTCCTTTGGCGAAACACTTGAAAGCTCAAGTGGGTTAATTGATGTAATTTCGATGATGCTGCTAAGAAGGTCCTGTTAAGGACCTTTTTACTAGGTTCTTAAATAAGAGTCTAATAGCCTAAGCGATTTAGATAGATCACTTTAAAAAACACTAAAAAAAGACACTAAAGAATAGTGTCTTAACGATTTAAAGCGAGCTTAAGAAGCCTTATCTGTTTGCAGAAGCCCTGATTCATCAACTTTACCGATACGCCATTGATAAGGGGGCAACGCACCATTTACGCTAAAGTCTCCGACAATTCGATCTTTATAAATTCTTGGGTTGTGTGATGCGAGCGTACGAATATTTCGCCAGAAACGATCTAAAGCTAAGTTTTTATCAGTGGCTGATGCTCCTAGAGCATCAAAAATGATGGTCGAAGCATTTAATGCAAGTGTGGTGATAATGGTTTGAGATTGAGCAACCTCTAATTCTGCTATGGCATTTTGATCTGCTTCGAGTTGTTCATTATCATTCAACCCAGCTTCAAAAGCACGTTGTATAGCCTGTGCATTTTTTTCAATAATTGCTGCAGTGGTGTACGCGACACCACGAATTTGACCCACCACTTGTAGGATTTGAGCATCATTACGGACGAAGGAAGCATTGGCATGCGTATAATTTCTTTCACGTTTATAAACCTCAGCTGATACTTCATAGCTTGCTGCTCTTGTAAGCCCTGAAATAATTGCCAATTGAATCAGTTGATAGAATGCTGCTGAATATTTAAAGCGCTGTTGGTCTCCGATGACATCTTGTTGATTCACAACAACATCAGTGAACTTAGTAGTACCACTTGCTGTAAGAATTTGACCAAAACCATTCCAGTCATCCACAATCTCAACACCTTCAGCATGTCGAGGGATTAGAATACTGGCTGATTCTCCATACAAATCAGTAATACCCACATCAATCCAGTCTGCATACAAGCTTCCTGTGGTATAAAATTTTTGTCCATTCAATATCGTGCGTCCCTCAGCATCTTTGGAAAGTCTCGTTTTAAATTCATGAATGGACTCATTTCCACCTTCAGACCATGCGCTTCCAATAATTTGACCTTGAGCCACTCTAGGAAGCCATATAGATTTAAACTGTGGGTCGCGGCTGAGCAGTAAATCTTCCACAAAGCCAAAATGTACGCGAAGTGCCTGCGGTAAATTTGCATCAGCTTCGGAAAGTTCGATTAATAGATTAAATAATTCTGGAATAGTTGCATCAAATCCACCTTGCGAACTGGGTAAGCGAAGTCTCGTAAAACCGATGTCTTTTAACCATTGAATCTGTTCAAAAGCTAAAATTCGCTTTTCTTCGCGTTCTGATCGCGAAGCTTTGATTTTTTCAAATGTTGGTCTAAATAACGAGGCGAGGCTTTCATAACGTGAAGATGGTCCTTGTCCCCATACAGCATTAATTTGTGTGGTCAGTGCGCTGGGACGGTGTTGTAATGCAGTTTGAGTTTTTAAATTAATGATATTCATAATACTCAGTCTTTATTTTAAATTGAAATAAAATAATAGCGCTTATAAAATGTGTGGAAATCGATTTATTGTGATATGTAAATATAATATATTGGATTAAAGGAAATTTAGATATTATCTTAAATAAAAAAAATGATATTCAATAAAATGAATTGAGATATAATAATATTGTGATTGAAAAAAGGATTTAAATTAAATGAGTAAAGATTTTAAATCGAATACTTATATTTGTGATGATCATGTCATAGATACGATTTATTGGTTGATGCACCACCAAGATAGTTATGATCGGTTTGAGTTTGATGCATTTAGTCAAAAAATAACGGTACACCATGCCAATGGAACAGATGAAATTAAGCCGGGACAGTATCTTAATGCCAGTTATGGCATATTGATCACATCATAAAAACCGAAGCAAAGCTTCGGTTTTTAATTAAGCGAAGCTTTGAAATTAACTTGCCATTGCATCTATAGTCAGCTCTGATACAGTCGGCTTCGCTTTTTCTGCTTTTAGACCTAACTTATCGAATAACTGCTTATCTTTGCCTTCACCAGCATTAGGTGTCGTTAAAAGCTTTTCACCTGAGAACAAAGAGTTAGCACCTGCCATAAACGCTAAAGCTTGATCAGAATCAGAAAGAGATTCACGACCCGCTGAAAGTCTTATATAACTTTTTGGCATGATAATGCGCGCTACGGCAATAGTGCGAATCCATTCAGTCACATCGAGTTTTTCAACATCTGCTAAGGGTGTGCCTTCGATCGGTACAAGCATGTTGATTGGTACCGATTCTGGATGAATAGCTAAGGTCGCAAGTTCATGTAATAGACCAATACGATCTTGAGTATCTTCACCTAAGCCAACAATTCCACCGCTACACACTTTCATGCCTGCTTGGCGTACAAAGTCTAAAGTATTTAAACGATCATCATAAGTGCGTGTGGTAATCACATTTGGATAGTACTCACGAGAGGTATCTAAATTGTGATTGTAATAATCTAAACCTGCTTCTTTTAAACGTTCCGCTTGTGATTGATTGAGCATCCCTAAGGTCATACAAGTTTCAAGTCCTAGGGCCTTTACCTCACGTACCATTTCAAGTACATAAGGCATATCGCGTTCATGAGGATTTCGCCATGCAGCACCCATACAAAAACGAGATGATCCAGAAGCGAGAGCTTCTTTGGCTTCATTAATTACTTTTTCAACAGCAATTCTTTTTTCGGCCTCAAGTTTGGAATCATAACGTGCAGATTGAGAACAGTATTTACAATCTTCAGGACATTTACCCGTTTTGATCGATAGTAATGTACTGACCTGAATGGTATTTGCATCAAAGTATTGACGATGCACGCGTTGTGCTTCGAAAATTAAGTCCATGAAAGGTTGTTCATAGAGTTTTTGTATTTCTTCACGCGTCCAATCATTGCGTACTTGCATAATTTATCCATCAATTAAAAAGCTACTTATTTGATCATACTGTAATTTTAATAATGCAAAATCGTAAAATATGACAATAATGACTCAAAAAAATTATCAAATTTGCCAACTCAATAGAAATTAATCATTGTGGATTTAGTTACAAACTTGACTATTTTTATGCGTTTTTCGCCGCAAAATTATTTTTTGGGAACTTGATGTTGAGAACTTGTTGCTAACGTGTGCTTAAAATTTCAGATCATGCTCAAAATGGTGATTTTGTCTTGTCAAGTCATCTTGGAAAAGTAGTGTTAATTGTTTCTTTTTGAGTGTTGTTCTTGTACTGCCCAGTCAATATGGATTTGCACAATCTCACTAGACTGATTTCTTTTTAGTATCAATTGCTCAATATTGTTTGGATGATAGGGTGCATTCCCGATTCCAATCGCAATATTCCGCATAAAGCTTTCATAGCCTGTTCTACGCAGTGGACTGCCTTCTGTGTTGGCTAAGAATGTTGCTTCGTCCCATTGCCATAATTCCATTAAAGAAAGACGATCCAGCCCATGACGGGGATGGAAATCAGTAACCGTTGTGGTTTGTGCGAAACTATTCCAAGGACAAATCAGCTGGCAATCATCACATCCGAATACGCGATTACCTATGCCACGGCGTAGTTCTTCAGGAATCACACCTTGGTATTCAATGGTCAGATAGGCAATACATTTTCGGGCATCTAATTGATATGGCGCTACAATCGCCTGCGTTGGACAAATATCAATACATGCTGTACATGATCCGCAATGTGCACTGGCAGGCTCGTCAAAGGGTAATTCAAGAGAACTAAACAGTTCACCGAGTACAAAAAAGGAACCCGATTTTTTGTGGATGAGCAGGGTATGTTTACCTGTCCAACCCATACCTGCAGATTCAGCGAGTGATTTTTCAAAAATAGGGGCTGAATCGGCGAAAGGTCTTGATTCAAACGGACCGACTTTTTCACGAATAAGGTTTGAAAGTGTTTTTAATTTACCGCGCATGGTTTTATGGTAATCCCGTCCGCGTGCATATCGCGCAATAACGGCAGAATTAGGGAAATCAGGTACTGTTCGAGGTTGAGGTCGTTCAACCAAATAATTCATTCTGACGCAGATAATACTTTTTGTATGGGGAACCAACAGTGTTGGATTAGCACGTTTTTCCAAATTTTCTTCGAGGAACTTCATGTCACCATGAAATCCTTGATCTAAATATGCTTTTAATCGAGGTAATTCATCTTGAGCATCAGGTCGGGCAATGACACAATCAGCGAAGCCCAGTTCCAATGCTTGAGATTTAATCCAAGCTTTAAGCGCATGAGGATCAAATTGCTGTGTTGGAATACGAGCTGGTATAGATGAGAGAGATTGAGTCATAAATAAAAAAAGGAACGATAATGCATCAACAAGTTTATCACAGCAGTGAGATACAAGCTTGGGAACAGCGCTGGTTTGACGATCAAAATAGTGCTTTTGGTCTTATGCAGCAAGTTGCTTGGATGATGGCACAAGAAATCATCACAATTCTTCAAGGTATTGAAAAAAAGAAAATCCGTATCGCAGTCTGCTGCGGCAAAGGAAATAATGCAGGGGATGGTTATCTTGTTACGTACTATTTAGCACAGCACTCTTTATCACGACATTGTTCATTCAACCAAAATCTAGAAATCGATATTTTTTCTTTTTCACAAGTCGATCATCACTCGGCTGACTCCTTGCAGAGTGCTTATAAAATGAGTCAATCCATACCACTTAAGCAGTTCACCGATCTGAACCATTGTAAGGGTTATGATGTCTATATTGATGCATTGTTTGGAATTGGAATTAATCGTACTTTAAGTGAAGACTGGCAGAGAATTATCCATCATATTAATGAGCAAGACGGCGTCAAAATTGCGATTGATATGCCGAGCGGTTTAGATGCAAATACAGGTCAACCATTACCAATGGCTATTCATGCTCAGCATACGCTTACCGCACTCGCATATAAGGTAGGGCAATTTGTAGGGCGTGCACAGGATTTTATAGGACATCTAAAACTCATTCCCATTTTACCATGTGACTCAGATTTAAAACCTGTGGCCCGATTAAGCCCAGTCAAAACAATTTTGCCGCGACGACACTCTACAGGACATAAAGGAACGTATGGGCATGTGCTCGTGATTGGCGGTCATGCACAAATGGGAGGTGCGGTGATTATGGCGGCTGAAGCTGCATTTGCCGCTGGGGCGGGTAAAGTCACGATCGTGTGTGATGCTAAACATCATTCAGCAATTTTGTCACGATCTCCCAATGTAATGGTGCAGGATATTAATCGTTTCGATCCATCACAACGAAAAAATTTGCTACAGCAAGTCGATTCGATTTGTTTTGGAATGGGGTTGGGACGTGATGATTGGGCAGCTGAGCAATATGATCAATGGATGAGTATTCTGTCCTCTATGAACAAACCGACTGTACTCGATGCTGATGCATTGTGGTTCTTATCTGAAAAGCCCATTCGACTCAATGAGAGAACTTACGCAACGCCACATCCTGGTGAGGCTGCAAAACTTTTACACTCTAGCGTGGCGGAAGTTGAGCATGACCGCATCAAAGCAATTAAACGATTACAAACACTGTATGCTGGTGAATGGGTATTAAAAGGTGCAGGAAGTTTAACGATTGACGCGCAGCAAACCATTTGGATTTGCACCCAAGGTAATCCAGGAATGGGTACAGGTGGAATGGGGGATATCCTTGCAGGAATGATTGCTAGTCTTAAAGGACAATTGTCTAATTCCATTCAACTTCATGAAATTGTTAACTTACATGCCATGGCAGGTGATGTATTGGCTCAACAGGGTAAACGTGGTTTGTTAGCTCAGAATATGGTTCAAGCGATTTATCAAATAGTAAATCTAAAATAAAATTCAGGGATAGATATGCGATATTTAAAATTAACGATACAAGGTCTTGTTCAAGGGGTCGGATTTCGTCGCTGGTTTATGGAACAAGCCTTAAAGTTGCATTTAACTGGTTACGTTAAAAATATGGATAATGGGGATGTGGAAGCTATCATTGTTGGCACATATAAAGATGTCAATGACATGATCAAACTGGCCATGGCAGGGCCTCATAATAGTAAAGTTAAGCAAATCTTCTATGAAGACTTAATTGACATCAAAGAGCGTGATTTCGATAACTTTCAAATTCGCCAATAAGTGCATTGAGTGTCGAGAGACTTTTAACGTCGACGACTACTGCTGCGGCTTCGTCCACGTGCCATTCCACCTAAAGCATTTAAGACAGCCAATTTACTCATACTGCCAGAGGCATGTGCATGGCAAATTGCTGCGGCAAGTGCATCTGCAGCATCGGCTTGTGGTTTAATACTTAAATTAAGTATGCGCATAACCATCATTTGAACCTGTTCTTTATCAGCAGCGCCATAGCCAACAACAGATTGTTTAATTTGACGCGCAGTATATTCAGCCACTTGTAGATCTAAATTGACCAATGCCGCTATAGCTGCACCGCGTGCTTGACCAAGTTTTAAGGCAGAGTCAGGATTGACCGCCATAAATACCTGTTCCACAGCAGCTTCGGTAGGACCATGAAATTTAACGATTCTTTCAATGCCTGAAAAAATTCGTTTTAGACGCTCAGGCATGTCAGGTGTTTCAGTGCGAATTGTTCCAGCATCAACAAAAGTGAGTTTTTGCCCCTCTTTTTGAATAATACCGTAACCTGTTAGACGTGAACCAGGATCAATTCCGATAATTAATGACATTCCATGACTTTAAAAATAAAATAATGCCCATATTGTTACATAAGCGTATGAAAAAAGCTTGATACAGATTGAGCAGATGATTACGACCCTATATTTAAATTTTTGAGATTAGATTACATTTCATGAAATTAGCTCTTATTGTTTTAATCGGTATAGTCCTTGAAATCTTCGTATGGGTCGGTGTGGGTGATCTAGTCGGAAGTATGTGGTATGTATTCTTCTGGTTTATTGCTGCATTCTTTATTGGTTTAAATATGGTTCGTTCTCATGCATCAGGTTTAATGCCACAGATGCAGCAAATGCAACAAGGTCATATGAGTGCTGATCCGAATTTGACCAATAACTTACCTAAAATTATTGCGGGTATTTTCCTTTTAATTCCGGGGTTAATTTCCGATCTATTCGCCTTACTTATTCTAATTCCACCTGTTCAAACAGCATTTAAAGCGGTGATGATGAAAACCATGATGAAGCGTCAGCAAGCCATGATGGAAAAAATGATGGGTGGTATGATGGGAGATATGGGCGGCATGGGTGGTCAAGCAAATGGTCAGAATCCATTTGCAGATTTAATGCGCCAAATGCAAGAAATGCAAAGCCAGCAGCACGGTCGTGGTTCAAATGACTCTACTATCATTGATGGTGAAGCAAGAGAAATTACACCTGAAGCAAAGAAAATTGAAATGAAAGACGTTAATCAAAAGTAAATTGCGCATGTTCAAAACCAGATGTAATGTCTGGTTTTTTTATTTTTGTATCTCGATTTTCCTAAAAAACAGTATAATTCAAACAATTTTTATTCATTTTTGATTTATGTCTCTATTACTTACCATCTGTGTCCTACATCTTGTTGCTCAATTGAGTCCTGGACCTGATATTTTGTTGATTGCCAAATGCGCAGCGTCAACCACAATCGCAAACACGTTGAAAGTTATTTTAGGTATTTCTATTGGAATTTTATTTTGGGTGATTTTAACTTTATCAGGTTTTGCACTTTTGATTGCCCAATTCCCATGGATTCAACAAGTCTTAATGTTAGTCGGTGGTTTATTTTTGGCAAAAATGGGCTGGGCGATGCTAAAGGGTGGTTGGCAAACCTATAAGTCTTTCAAACTTGATGCAATTGATGAAAATCAGTCACCTTTAAAAGCTGAAAAATACTTTCTGATGGGGTTGTTTACAAACCTATCCAATCCTAAAACACTGATTTATTTTAGTAGTGTATTTTCACTTGCCTTAACTGCTTCAGCACCAGAGATGTTGAAAATACAACTTGCATTCATTATTCCGATTCAAACGTTTTTAACCTTTACGTTTTTGATGGTCGTTTTAGCGCGCCCCAAAATTAAACAGCTCTACCAGCGTTCAGGGCATTACATAGATATGGCATCGGGTGGTCTATTTTTGATCTTTGCAGTCTGGTTGTGGATCGATGCGCTTATTATGCTTAACTGAATCTTGATCTAACTCTTCTGTTTGAGTCAGAATGAGCGTGTCTTGCTGATAACGTCTTGGTCGCAAAGTTGCTTCAGTATTTTCAGAACCTTGATAAGAGCGACTTCTGTTTGCTCTTTCTCTCAAGCCGCCTTTCTTAATTAATTGAACCATAGTCATATCATCATTTTTTCACTACGTTTATTTTACTTCAATTTATGATTTCCATGCGGATATGATGGGCGAGTGCGTGAATAAAATATGTATAATCTCTAGAAGAAAAAGAATGATAGAGCAGGTTGTCAAAAAAAATTCACATAGATATCTGATAATACAAGATATTGAATGAAGTCATAGATGATTGCTGTTTTATAGCTATATCATGAGGTTGATTATTGGTGAAGGCTTATATAGTATAAATATTAGCCTCTAAGGTGATGTAGATAAAAATAAAAAAGACAGTCAAATCGGGAGGATGAGTATGCTGTATCAGTATCATTGTGCGTGTTGCGACAAGGTGGTTGCTTCGACAGACAAAGTGTGTTCTGAATGTGGGTCACAAAATATCAGAACACCTTATGGTTTTTGGATATTTTGTATTATTGCGTGTTTAGCCGCAGCCATTGTGTTTAAAGTGGCCCATTTATATTTACAAGATAACCAAAATGTTCCTGTGAAGCAGTCGTTTTTGGACACGCTTCATCAAAGTGATAAAGCAAATTGAATCTATAAAAAAGCCCACATCAATGTGGGCTTTTTTATTTGGAAATTACAAACCAGCTGATGCTTTAAGCGCTTCAACTTTGTCTGTCTTTTCCCAAGTGAATGCAGTATCAGAACCTTCACGACCAAAGTGACCATATGCAGCAGTTTGCTTATACATCGGTTGAATGAGATTCAACATACGTGTAATACCATATGGACGTAAATCGAAATGCTCACGTACCAATGCAATAATCAATTCTTCAGAAACCTTAGCAGTATTGAATGTATTGATTGAGATAGATGTTGGTTCAGCAACACCAATCGCATAAGACACTTGAATTTCACATTTATCGGCTAAACCAGCGGCAACAATATTTTTTGCAACATATCGACCAGCATAAGCAGCAGAGCGGTCTACTTTAGATGGATCTTTACCAGAGAAAGCACCACCACCGTGACGAGCCATACCACCATATGTATCTACAATGATTTTACGACCTGTTAAACCACAGTCACCGACTGGACCACCAATCACAAACATACCAGTAGGATTGATGTGGAATTTGGTATCCGCATGGAACATATCTGCTGGAATTACTTTTTTCACGATTTCTTCAATGACAGCTTCTTTTAAATCAGTCTGTGAAATCTCAGGATCGTGTTGAGTCGATAATACGACCGCATCTAAACGAACAGGTACACCATTTTCATATGCAAAAGTCACTTGGCTTTTCGCATCTGGACGTAACCATGGCAGACTTCCGTTACGACGAAGTTCTGCTTGTTTTTCCATAAGACGGTGCGCATACGAAATAGGAGCAGGCATTAAAACATCTGTTTCGCGACTCGCGTAGCCAAACATTAAACCCTGATCGCCAGCACCTTGATCTTCAGGTTTTTGACGATCTACACCTTGAGCAATTTCAGGAGATTGTTTGCCAATCATGTTGATGACAGCACAAGTCGAACCATCGAAACCTAAATCAGAATGATGGTATCCAATGCCATTTACGGTTTGGCGTACAATTGCTTCAAAGTCTACATTTGCAGTTGTTGTGATTTCACCTGCAAGAACAACAGCACCTGTTTTTACAAGCGTTTCACAAGCAACCCGTGCATATGGGTCTTCTTTTAAGATTGCATCCAAAATAGCATCACTGATTTGGTCAGCCATTTTATCTGGATGGCCTTCGCTTACAGATTCTGAAGTAAATACAGCGTACTCGCGCATAAGTCCTATCACAGTTATTTCTAAAGACGCAATATGGTACATCGACTTAGCGTTAAGGACTAGCTTAACCTGACTAAAAAGCATGAATTTATGTCATTTTTGTGTTTTTTTAATTGATATCATCATCTGTTAAATTGATAAGTGAAAACTTTTGTATAAGACTTATTCTTTTAAGACTGAGCTGAAATAAAAAACAGCTTAAGTGGGTACGAAAGAATGTGAATACATGATTCAACATCAGTACTTTAAAAAAAGGCCAAGCGACTAAAAAATATTGGATTGAATTGAATATTGATAAAACCGACTCGCATTGTATGAATTTTTTCGCTTTAGGGCTGAAATATACGTTTCTGGGCTTTACGCTGTTTGATTTTTTTAAGACAATACACCCAGTTTTTGAATTTTATTCATTTCCCATCTTTAATTTATCGGACACTGATCTATGACAACCCCGCTGAATGAACGTCGCATTGCTAACGCAATTCGTGTACTTGCAATGGATGCTGTGCAAAAAGCAAATTCTGGACATCCAGGTGCACCAATGGGGATGGCTGATATTGCTGATGTTGTATGGCGTGAATTCTTAAATCACAATCCGACAAACCCTCAGTGGGCTAACCGTGACCGTTTTGTATTGTCAAATGGTCATGGCTCAATGCTTCAATATGCACTATTACATTTGACTGGCTATGATCTTTCAATTGAAGATTTAAAAGCATTCCGTCAATTGCATTCTAAAACACCGGGGCACCCAGAATTAGGTTATGCACCTGGTATCGAAACAACCACTGGTCCATTGGGTCAGGGTATCGCGAATGCTGTTGGTTTTGCTTTGGCTGAAAAAACCTTAGCAGCGCAATTCAACAAAGAAGACATTAAAGTTGTTGATCATTTCACTTACTGTTTCTTAGGTGACGGCTGTTTAATGGAAGGTGTGTCTCATGAAGCATGTTCATTGGCAGGTACTTTGGGTCTAGGTAAATTAATTGCTTACTATGACGACAATGGTATTTCAATTGATGGTGAAGTAGAAGGTTGGTTCTCTGACGATACAGAACAACGCTTCTTAGCTTATGGCTGGCAAGTATTGAAAGTTGATGGTCACGATGCAGATGCATTACGTGCGGCAACTTTAGAAGCTAAAGCTGAAACGAAGAAACCAACAATCATTATCTGTAAAACGATTATTGGTTTAGGTTCACCAAACAAACAAGGTAAAGAAGATTGCCATGGTGCACCACTGGGTAACGACGAAATCGCATTAACACGTGAAGCGTTGGGTTGGACTGAAGGTCCATTCGAAATTCCTGTTGACGTTTATGCTGCATGGGACGCGAAAGAAAAAGGTCAACAAGCAGAAGCAGCTTGGAACGAAGTATTTGCACAATATGAAGCAAAATATCCTACTGAAGCGGCTGATCTTAAACGTCGTTTAAGCGGTGAATTACCTGCTGACTTCGTTGCAAAAGCGGATGCGTATATTGCTGAAGTAAACGCAAAAGCTGAAACCATCGCAACACGTAAAGCAAGCCAAAATGCAATCCAAGCATTTGCCCCAATGCTGTCAGAAATCTTAGGTGGTTCTGCTGACTTAGCAGGTTCTAACTTAACACTTTGGAAAGGCGCACAAGGCGTTCAAGACAATGCTGCAGGTAACTACGTACACTATGGTGTACGTGAGTTCGGTATGACTGCAATCGCAAACGGTGTTGCACTTCACGGTGGTTTCATTCCTTACGTAGCAACATTCCTCATGTTTATGGAATATGCACGTAACGCAGTACGTATGTCTGCATTGATGAAACAACGTGTGATTCATGTTTACACACACGATTCTATTGGTTTGGGTGAAGATGGTCCAACACACCAACCAATTGAACAAATCGCATCTTTACGTGGTACACCAAACCTCAACACATGGCGCCCATGTGACACAGTTGAAGCAGCAATTTCTTGGAAATCTGCGTTAACACGTTCTGAAGGTCCAACTGCGTTGATCTTCTCTCGTCAAAACTTAGCATTCCAAACACGCACAGAGGCACAAATTGCTGATGTTGCGAAAGGTGGTTATGTATTGGCTGAAGAAAAAGGCGAATTGAAAGCGATCATCATTGCAACAGGTTCAGAAGTTGCATTGGCAATGGAAGCTTATGCACAGCTTGAAGGTGTGCGTGTTGTGTCTATGCCATGTGCTGAAGAATTTGTGAAGCAAGATGCTGCTTACCGTGAGGCAGTTCTTCCATCTAACATTCGTGCACGTGTTGCTGTAGAAGCGGCACATGTAGATTACTGGTGGAAATTTGTAGGTCTAGATGGTCGTGTAATCGGTATGACTACGTATGGTGAATCTGCACCAGCGAAAGATTTGTTCCAACACTTCGGTATTACGACTGAAGCAGTTGTCGCAGCAGTGAAAGAAATTACTGCTTAATTCTTAGAATTAAGTGTTTTAAAAGGCGTCCCAACTGTGGGGCGTCTTTTTATTTTTATGTATCTATATAGATACATTCATTCCCTAGATTTCAGATTGGAAGTGAGTAGCGCAATGAGTTTGTATGAGCAAATTAGTGATGAAATTACTTTAATGGATGCGGGTGAGCAAAAGTGGATTGGTGAAGACTTACCACTTGAAGCGATGGTAGCAGTAGAATTATTGCTACAAGATATGGCTGAAGAGAAAATCATTAAAGTACGTCGAAAAAATCGTGAAAAAACTTCAGGATTAAAACAGATTGATCGTATTCTGATTGAAAAGCTTTAACAGTCATAAAAAAAGCCTCTTATGAGGCTTTTTTATTATCCTATTTTTATTATTTTACAGTTAATTAGCCGTAGTTTCTGACACGGTAAAATTTAATTTTGGATCAGCATTTTGTTGAATTGTCCATTCACCACTTACTCTGAAAGATGCAGCTGAAGCGTAAGTATCTTCCATAAACTGGAAATACGTGATTAAGCCATCTTTAACTATTGCTTTAATTGAAAAAGGTGAAGTAAAAGAGCGCTTAGCGTAAACAGATGTATAAGTAAATTGACCGAATACAGCCACTGTTTCATCTTCAGCTAAAATATCTGTGATTTGAAAATCATCGATCGTCCAATAAGTTCCGACATTAGAAAAAGTATAAATGTAGACATCACGACCTGTAGAAGTACCAGCCCAAGGTTCAATTTGTTTAAGTTCAGGATTATTAAAATTTAGCGAAGTATAAATGGCATCTTCAGCCACTAACTTTTCTGAAGCAATCGCTACTCTTGATTTATCAGTATTATATAAAAAAGCCAATACGACATCTTTAGGTGCTTTAGTTTTAAGCGCTTTATCAATCGCTTGTTGTTGTTCACTCATCATTATTCTCCAGTTCAAAGCGGTAATTTTAGTATTATAAATGAGACAAAATATTAGTATATTGTATAAATGTTTAATTTAATCTCATATTTAAGATATGTGTTGATGTTAACTGCTTATTAGGAGAAAGCTTAAAGATGAAAAACATGATCTATACACAAGTGATAGTCATAATCTGATCAAATTGATTTGATAAAAGTGACACCTTCTTAAGGTGCGTTCTAATCTTGCAACAAACTGTTCTATCTGTACTGATGCAAGAATTTCAGAATGCTATACATTATTCACTATCCATTTCATAAATGTTTTAAAAAATTCGAGGAAAAATTGATGAACTTTAAAACAATAGCGTTAAGTGCCGTAGTGCTTTCTGTAGCAACAGTTTCAGTTGCTAAACCAGTTGAGTATAAAATTGATCCAACTCATACAGCGACAGTATTTACTTGGGATCATTTTGGTTTTTCTACACCCTCAGGTAATTTTAGCGATATCCAAGGGACGATCAAAGTAGACAATGAAAAGCCTACGAATTCAGCAGTGAATGTTACAATTCCACTTTCAAGTATCAATACAAATGTTAAAGCATTAGATGAACATTTATTGAAACCAGATTTCTTTGATGCTGAAAAATATCCGAATATCACTTTTAAAAGTACTAAAGTTCAACCAAATGGTAAGAACAAGTATAAGATCACAGGTGATCTAACGATTAAAAATGTTACTAAGCCTGTCGTACTAGATGCTGTTTTGAATAAACAAGCTGAACATCCTATGACGAAAGCTCAGTCTATTGGTTTCAATGCAACGACTTCATTTGACCGTTCTGCATTCGGTGTTGGAGCATATGTGCCTAATGTAGGCGACAAAATCACGGTGAATATTACGACTGAAGCTTCAGTCGCAACTGATAAGAAATAATATTCTTCAAAAACAGTACATTTAAGAAAGCACCTACGGGTGCTTTTTTAATCGCGATTAAAAATTAAGAAACATCCAAAACTGATAAAAATACTACCTGTTATAAGATCAATCTTCTTGCTGATTTTTTGATATATTGTGTTTACTTGTTTAGCAGAAAAAATAAAAGCAACTATCGCAAACCAAATCAAGCTTTCAATAAAAATTAACATTAACAGTGAACTCTGCTGTATCAGAGTTGCATCACTATTCATCGCAAGCGCAAAAACACTACTGAAGTAAACTAATGCTTTAGGATTTGCCATATTGGTGAGAAAGCCTTGAATGAGTAAAGAACTGTATTTTTTCTTGACTATGCCTTTTGTAACGTAAG
This sequence comes from Acinetobacter sp. 24-47-62, assembly GCF_056779765.1. Taxonomy (NCBI): domain Bacteria; kingdom Pseudomonadati; phylum Pseudomonadota; class Gammaproteobacteria; order Moraxellales; family Moraxellaceae; genus Acinetobacter; species Acinetobacter sp. 24-47-62. The sequence goes on along the minus strand of NZ_JBWYIN010000001.1, from coordinate 238,757 downwards.
CTGAAGCAGGTTCTAATTTCGTTAGCCCTGATTTAAAGAGTTGAATGCCTAAATAAATGAGATAAACCCCTCCTAAAATCATCATAATTGTTTGGAACCAAGCCATTTTTTGGAATAGATAGTGTAATCCACTCATAGCACAAATTGCCCAAACTAAAATACTAAGAGAAATTCCTAATGCTGCAAAAAGTGCATGTATGCGAGACTGTCGAACGGCACTTTGCGTGACAAATAAAAAATCTGGTCCAGGACTAATAAGTGCAAAGAAATGAACGATGGCTAAACTGAACAGTGGTGACATTTATATCTTCATTATAATTTTTGGATATTGAATTTAGGTATAGCATAATCCAATATCCTGATCTACAGTTGGGTTGAAGGCATTCAAATCAAAATCATTTAATCTGTTCAATAAAATGGCTTAAGATTGAACCTGCCACAGATTCTAGCTTTTCAGCATAACGGTGGTTATCTGCACGTAATTGAGTAATATCGATACCCGCTTTACGCAATTCGCAAGTATGACCAATCAACCATTTCTCTAAACTATCTGAGGTCACTTCAGGATGGAACTGGAGTGCTAAAATATTAGATCCAACTTGAAAAGCCTGATTTTTATAAATTTGAGTGCTCGCCAGAAGTTTCGATTGCGCGGGAAGATCAAAGGTATCACCATGCCAATGCAAAACTGGCACACCATTTAAAGAATTTAGAACGTTGTCTTGCTCATTTATAATATCTACCGTACTCCAGCCAATTTCTTTGGTGTGGCCGGCATATACTGCACTACCCAAGGCTTTTGAAATGAGTTGAGCACCTAGACAGATGCCAAGCGTAGGGCGTTGAAGTTTTAATCTTTCTTTAAGTAAGTCTATTTCTGTTTGTAGGAAAGGGTAATCTTCTGTTTCATAAACACCAATCGGTCCACCCAAAATAATGGTCAGACCTTCGTAGTTTAATGCTACTGAAAGATCATCCACACCTGCATCAAAATATCTGACCCGATAACCCAGTTGATATAGTGTCTCCTCAAAAGAACCTAGATCTTCAAAGGCTAAATGCTGTATTGCATATACTGTTTCAGGAAGCTTTCTCATGATGTGACGTTCTTAAAAGAATGATGAGGAGATTATAGTATAGAACTTTTGGAACTAGGGTTTCGTCCATAAAACAATATAAAACGATTTATTTCGCAATCTCTTTTTTTAATAATTTCTTGAGCATCGCTAGACTAGAATTGAGAATATCTTTTTTTAAGCGTTCATCTTGAACTCCACGCGCTAATAGTACGGAGCCCACCATTTGACAGAGTATGGCCCAAGCGAAATCAGGTTCTGGAGCATACTGCGCAAATAGTTTGTAACCACGCTGAAGTTCTTTTTCAAAACATTGTTTAATGTCAGCATCAGCGCGTGAAACTTCAGCAGCAAGTGAGGGTAAAACACAGCCTTTTTCTGGGTGTTGAACGTGTAATAGAGAAAGATATCGGTTCATTTCAAAATCTAACCAAGATTCTGGATCTTGATGAGGATTCATTTCCCACTGTTGAATACTTGCTCCGATTTCAGATTCGATTAAGGCTTTAAATAAGTCGTTTTTTGAAGAAAAGTGAGAATAGAAAGCACCGCTGGTCATATTTGCAGCGTGCATAAAACCATCAACCCCAGTATTGTTAAAACCTTGTTTTTTTGCGAGTTCACCACTGGTTTTTAAAATTTCGCGACGTTTTTCTTCTTTGTATCCTGCTTTATATCTCATATTGAATATTCAATAACCATTGACTGTGCCTCAAAACTATAACATAGTGATCGTTATAATAACGATCGTTATTTAATGGAGAGATGATGAACGATCAGCAGTCAGAAATTAATCATTCAGAAGAAAAATCAACATATAACAAGGTCGCACTGATCATTGGTGCAGGAGATGCCACAGGCAGTGAGATCGCAAAACGCTTTGCACGAGGTGGATATACTGCTTGTATGACTCGACGCAATGCAGACAAGCTTGCACTTGTCATCCGAGAGATTGAAGCACACGGTGGTAAAGCTTATGGATTTGCTTCAGATGCAAGAAAAGAAGATCAAGTGATTCAACTGATTGACACAATTGAACGTGACATTGGTCAGATTGAAGTATTGGTTTTTAATATTGGAGCAAATGTGCCGTGTAGCATTCTAGAAGAAACAGCACGTAAATATTTTAAAATCTGGGAAATGGCTTGTTTTAGTGCTTTTTTAAATGGTCGTGAAGTCGCTAAACGGATGGTCGCAAGGCAGCGCGGCACTATCATTTTCACTGGTGCAACAGCAAGCATCCGTGGTTCATCATATTTCAGCGCTTTTGCTGGCGCTAAACATGCGTTAAGAGCCTTAGCCCAAAGTATGGCAAAAGAGTTAGGGCCTCATCATATTCATGTTGCGCACATCATTATTGATGGGGCGATTGATACTGATTTTATTAAAGATACTTTCCCTCATTTGTATGAAAAAAAACAGCATGACGGTATTTTGAATCCTCAACATATAGCTGATAACTATTGGCATATTGCTCATCAACCACGAGATGCTTGGACACATGAATTGGATTTGCGACCATGGTCTGAACAGTGGTAATCATATTTAATAAGGATAAGACATGACTACACAACAACAAAAAGTTGAATTTTATTTCGATCTTGGCAGTCCATTTAGTTATTTGGCTTTTTATAAGCTACAAGAAATCACCAAAAAATATAATGCAGTGATTGATTACACACCAATTTTATTGGGTGGAATTTTTAAGTCGACTGGTAACAAGAGTCCAATTGAGGTGCCTGTTAAAGGGATCTATTCAATGCAAGACTTAAGTCGTTGGTCAGATTATTATCAGATCCCGATGCAGATGAATCCATATTTTCCAATGAATACATTGACTTTAATGCGTATATTAACGGCAGTGAAAATCTATCATGATGAATATTTTGAAGTGATTTTGACCAAGCTTTTTGATGCGATGTTTAGAAAGCCCTTGAATTTAGCCGATCCAGAAGTTCTGATAAATTTATTTCAAGGTGATGCAATCGACGGTCAGCAACTTTTGGATTTAAGCCAAGATCCGGTGGTAAAACAAAAATTGATTGATGAAACAAACAATGCCGTACAACGAGGGGTATTCGGAGCACCTACATTTTTTTTGCGGGAAAATATGTACTGGGGGCAAGATCGCTTGCATTTTGTAGAGCGCGAATTACAAAAATAAGTGAAAAAGAAATTAAATTGAGACTCAGCTAAATTTATTAAAAATATTGATGTGATATAACGAATAAGAGAGTACGAAATTAACAGCTTGAGGGAGTCACGATGACCCATAATGTTTTAGCTTACGCAGCGCTTGATTCTAAAAGTCCATTGGTTCCATATACGTTTCAGCAACGTCAAGCTCGCCCCGATGATGTCATTATTGATATTGAATACTGCGGTGTATGTCATTCTGACTTACATCAAGCGCGTAATGATTGGGGTTTTAGTCGTTACCCAATTGTACCTGGTCATGAAGTAATTGGTCGCGTAAAAAGCATCGGAGCATCGGTAACGAAGTTTAAGGTTGGAGATCTGGTCGGAATCGGGTGTATGGTAGATTCATGTCGTACTTGTTCTGCTTGTCACCAAGGTTTGGAGCAATATTGTGAAGCTGGCAATACACAAACGTATGGTAGTTTAGATCGTCATGATCAAACACCTACTTATGGTGGCTACGCACAAACGATCATTGCGAGCCAAGATTTTGTATTGAAAGTACCTGAAAATTTAGATACACAATCCATTGCACCCATCTTATGTGCTGGGATCACGACGTGGTCGCCATTAAAACATTGGAATGTCGGTGAAGGCTCTAAAGTGGCTGTTGTTGGACTCGGTGGTTTAGGTCATATGGCGATTAAACTTGCTCATGCACTTGGTGCAGAAGTGACTTTATTTACACGATCAGCAAATAAAGAACAGGATGCACGTGATTTAGGTGCAGATCATGTCGTGTTATCAACAGATCCAACACAAATGAAATCAGTGAAAAATCAGTTCGATTTAATTATTGATACTGTGCCATATGATCATGATCTAAAGCCTTATATTCCGACACTTGCATTGAGTGGGACACTAGTATTGGTAGGCTATCTCGGAGAATTTAGCAGCAATTCCGTACCCATGATTATGGGAAGAAAATCAATCGCTGGATCGGTGATTGGTGGGATTCAAGAAACTCAAGAACTACTTGATTTTTGTGGTGAGCACAATATCGTGTCGGATGTAGAAGTCATTGATATGCAAAATATTAATGAGGCATTTGAGCGAATGCTTCAAAGTGATGTGAAATATCGTTTTGTGATTGATATGAAAAGTCTACAAGCCAGCTAATCCATTAAACTCCTGTAGCAGAAAAGAAGCGGCAATCTGCCGCTTCTTTAGCTTTTGTTTTAGAAGAAACCCATTGGTTTAGTAGAGTAACTCACCAATAAATTTTTAGTTTGTTGGTAATGATCCAGCATCATTTTATGATTTTCACGACCAATCCCTGATTTTTTATAACCGCCAAAAGCAGCATGAGCAGGGTAGATATGGTAGCAATTTGTCCAGACTCGACCTGATTGAATTGCACGTCCTGCACGATATGAAGTATGCGCTGATCGAGACCAAACACCAGCACCTAATCCATAAATGGTGTCATTGGCAATTTTGATGGCATCGTCGAAATCTTTAAATGTTGTCACAGCCAAAACTGGTCCAAAAATTTCTTCTTGGAATGTTTTCATGCTGTTATTGCCTTTGAAAATCGTCGGCTCAATATAAAAACCTTGTCCAATTTCTTCACGAGCTTGACCACCCGTAAGAATTTGAGCACCTTCTTCACGACCTGTAGCAATACAACCTAAAATTTTATCTTGTTGCTCTTGCGAGGCTTGAGCACCAATCATGGTTTCTGTATCAAGTGGATGTCCCGTTTTAATTCGCTTCACGCGCTCTACAGCCATCTCTAAGAATTTATCTGCAATACTTTCCTGGACTAAAGCACGTGATGGACAAGTACAGATTTCTCCCTGATTCAGCGCAAACATGGCAAAACCTTCAAGCGCTTTATCTAGATATTCATCATCCTTATCCATGATGTCTTCGAAGAAAAGATTTGGAGATTTGCCCCCAAGTTCTAATGTCACTGGAATAATATTTTCGGTGGCATATTGCATAATTAATTGACCGACTGCAGTTGAGCCGGTAAATGCAATTTTTGAAATACGTGGGTTTGTGGCAAGAGGGCGTCCTACTTCAACACCATAACCATTGACGATATTCAGCACACCTGGTGGTAAAATATCTTGTATCAGTTCAACTAAAACTAGAATACTGACAGGAGTTTGCTCAGCTGGTTTTAAGACAATACAGTTCCCCGCTGCTAATGCAGGCGCAAGTTTCCACGCCGCCATTAAAATCGGAAAGTTCCAAGGAATAATCTGTCCAACGACACCCAATGGCTCATGAAAATGGTAGGCGATAGTATCTTCATCAATTTCTGAAATACCACCTTCTTGTGCGCGGATACAGCCAGCAAAATAGCGGAAATGGTCAATACACAGTGGAATATCTGCAGCTAAGGTTTCACGGATAGGTTTACCATTGTCCCATGTTTCTGCCACAGCAAGTAATTCTAGATTCTCTTCTAAGCGATCTGCTATTTTTAATAAAATGTTAGAGCGAGTTGTTGCAGACGTTTTGTTCCATTCAGTTTTAGCGGCATGAGCTGCGTCCAAAGCGAGTTCAATATCCTCTACTGAAGAACGGGGAACTCGAGTAAAGACTTTCCCGTCTACTGGAGAAAGATTATCAAAATACTCACCTTTTACTGGAGGAACCCATTTCCCACCAATGAAATTTTCGTATTGTGCTTTAAATTGAACTTTAGAATCTGGTTGATTGGGATCAGCGTAGCGCATAGTGTCCATCCTTTGGTTGTGCTGTAAAGTTATGGAAAATATCTTCGTCTTTGGTATTAGATATCTTCTATTATTGATGAGTTAACATAACCACTATAAGGTTGGAAAAAGGTTGGAGTGATGAAGGTTTACAACTGATCAACAAATACTATAACTATAATAAGTACAACACATGCATATTGGGAAATGTTGAGATAATAAGGAATGAACTCAATGCAGACTCTAATCAAGCAAAGACAACAAATAGAAACACTTAGAGAGAAAATCAGTCTTTCAACTGTACAGGCGAAACAACTTGGTCAGCATATTTTAAAGTCTTGGCAAAGATCGAAGTTGGCAGAAATTCCGAAAGAGCGAATGGTAGCGCCGTTGATCACAACGAGTGCTGTTGAAAGTAACAGCCTAAGTCAAGCATTGAAAATATGTGAACAAGAGTTAAAACATGTTGCACAACAATCATCTATGGTACTTGCGGTAGGCGATATCAACAGCACCATTATTTGGACGGAAGCTAGTCAACAAATGCGTAAGGCTGCAGAACGTGTTCACTTTATTGAAGGAGGTCAATGGCGGGAGGAAGTGGTTGGAACCAATGCTTTAGCATTAACCTTGAAAACTGAAAAATCGAGTTGTGTGTTTTCAAATGAACACTATATGGAGTCTATTCATGATTGGGTGTGCTATGCAGCACCAATTGTTGATCCATTTTCGAAGCAACTCATTGGTGTATTAGATTTATCAACGACATGGGATCATCACAATAGTTTTGGACTACTCGCAGTAGAACGTTGTGCATCTTTAATACAATCAGCATTACTGAATTATCAACGCCAACATTTATTTATTCGTACCTTTGGAATTCCTCAAGTCATATTTAACGGACGTACCTTGGTGGTTACCCCTAGACAGATTGAAATTTTGACAATATTGGCATTATGTCCTCAAGGTCTTAGCTTAGATTCGCTTCATCAAGCTTTATATGGGGAACGAAAGGTAAGCATGGGAACTTTAAAAGCTGAAATGTCGCAGCTTCGAGATTTATTGGGTGGAATGTTAGGCTCAAGACCCTATAAATTACTGGCGCATATTGAGGCTGATTTCCTCCAAATCGAAAATGCTTTAGACGTTGGATTTATTGATAAAGCTTTACAGCAGGTCAATGGTGTAATGCTCGCAAAAACAGAAAGCCCATTCTTGTGTTCTTGGCGAAATTGTTTAGATTCGCGTTTGAGCGAAGCAATTTTTAAATATTGTGATGTTGAAGTGCTTTTAAAATACATTGCACGAAATCCTGATGCAGTTGATGCAATGGAGCGTTTAATGGAGTTATCACCGCAAGATCATTCAACGCAACAACTTTTACAGCACTATCATAATTGAGCCGAATTAAAGTAAAACACAACGGCCTAAAGCATATTCTTCATATTGTTAACGTATTTTATTCCCATTTTTATATACCTACAAAATTTTAAAGCCGCTGTTCCTGATGTAATGTACTACCGAATTCGATTGTGAACCAAAGAATAAAAAAAAGAGAATCTGAAGTGTATCCAGATTCTCTTTTAGATCTAGCAACTCAAAAATTTACATTGCAGCTTTAAAAATGTTGATGACTTGTTGGAGATCTGCTTTACGTGGGTTAGTGAGCATGCAGGCATCTTTTTGTGCATTTTGAGCCATCACTTCTAAATCTTCTTCTTTAACTGAAAGCTCTTTTAATCCTGATGGAATGCCAATGGATTGAGATAGGATTTTGATCGCATCAATTGCTGCATATGCAGCTTCATTAATGGTTAATCCTTCAATATTTACACCCATTAATTCAGCTATTTTGGCATAACGATCAGGGCAGGCAATTAAGTTGAACTCACAGACATGGGGAAGCAAAATCGCGTTACATACACCATGCGGAAGATTATAAAAACCGCCTAATTGGTGAGCCATGGCATGTACATAACCTAAAGAGGCGTTATTAAATGCCATGCCTGCCAAATATTGTGCATAACTCATTGCATCACGTGCTTCAATATTCTCACCATTAGCAACCGCAGGACTCAGCCATTGACTGATCATGCTAATGGCTTTTTCAGCACAGGCATCCGTAATTGGATTCGCTGCTGTTGAAACATAGGCTTCGACGGCATGAGTAAGCGCATCCATACCTGTTGCAGCTGTCAACGCTGCAGGTTTTGCGATCATCAGTTTAGGATCATCTATGGCAATGAGTGGAGTGCAACGCCAATCGACGATTGCCATTTTTACATGGGTTTCTGTATTGGTAATAATACAAAAACGCGTCATTTCCGAAGCAGTTCCTGCAGTTGTGTTGATTGCAATAAGAGGTGTCATCGGAACGGTGCTTTTATCGATTCCTTCATAGTCGCGAATGTGCCCACCACCTGCAGTCACTAAACCAATACCTTTAGCACAATCATGTGAAGAGCCACCACCTAAAGAAATAATAAAATCACAAGCATTATTATTGTATGCTTCCACACCATCGTGGACATTAATATCAGTCGGATTAGGCTCGGCACCAGCAAATATGTAGCTCTGCACTTGCGCTTCTTTTAAATAGCCAGCGATGATATCTGCGACACCAAATTTGTATAAACCTGCATCAGTCACAATCAGTGCTTTTTTAGCCCCTAAATTTTGAGCTTTGCTTCCAACTTCTTTAGCACTACCTGGTCCGAAAAGTGAAACACAAGGGATATAAAAACCGTTTGTTTGGTCTGCAATATTTTTAAAAGCCATGGTGAGATTCCTTTTACCATTTATTGTTGTGGTCGGTGATATTTACCGTGTTTGCAGTATTGGACACTCTTGCGATTATGTGTACCTACCAAATACCAACCCAATTTCTCCATGGCTCAAAACAAGAAACAGCAAGCAAGAAATAATATTTCAAATGGGTGAAAAGGAGATTGGTCGCAAAGGTCTGTGAAGAGATGGGGAGGTTGAAGAATAGAAATATTGTATGACCAAGAGAAAGTCCATTCAGCTTGATCAATACACATTAACAATCAAGACCAGTAAAATAAGGTCTTAGATGAACAGAATTTAAAGATTTTTTGAAGAAAGCCAAGCAAAGAGTTGGTCATACACTTGCTGACGAACCAGTTTTTTTGAAAGAACCAAATCATGCAGGCCATCTTTAATTGTCATTACAGTGACATCACCTTGTAATGCTTTTGCATATTTTTCGATGGTTTTTACATCTAAAATCACATCAGAGGTCTGAGCATTAATGTTGTATTTCTTGGGATTGGTCGTGCGACTTGAGTGCATAACAAGGAGTGGAACTGAAATTTTAGGACCAGATTGAATTTTCTGCTGTGCTTTCACAACAGCACCAATAAAACTCAAATACACTTTGGTGTAGGTTTTAGGTTTAAGCTTGAGATCAAAACTCCATTCACCGTTCAAATTTTCGTGCAAACTCTTCACGTAAAACTTATTTAATTCACTTGGTAATTGCATCAACGGAAATTGCTGAGCTAATTTTGCAATCATTGGAAGCGCATATTTCTTTTTCAAAACATTCATATTGAAATCATAAAATGGGCTGTTGGCCCAGATTGCTTTAATCAATGGATAATCAGGGTGTCGAATTGAAAAATAAGTGGCAGTTAAACCGCCTGTAGAATGACCGCATAATAATACCGATTCATTTCCCTCACTCTGAATTGCATTCAATGCGGCATGAATATCTTCATCATATTCGGTTAGGTCTTTCACAAAATAAGGTTTTTGATGTGGAAGTAGTGATCTACCGTATTTTCTAAGGTCAATGGCGTAAAAATGAAAACCTTGAGCATTAAATTTTTTCGCCATTTCTTGTTGAAAGAAATAATCAATAAAGCCATGGATATACAGCACAGCTTTAGTTGATGGAATATCTGATGGACGACGTACTAATGTTGCAATAACCTCACCATCATAATCAGGCGAAAATTTGAAAATATGTTGCTCAAATTTTTCACCTAAAATGTCGGGTTGGTAGTGTAGCGTGGTCTCAGCACTCATTTTTTCGATCATCTATTGATTCATTCCCTGATTCAAAACTGTTTAGATTGACTATAAATATTCTTTTAAAAGTTGTTCTGTCTCGTCAAACAATCGTTGAGCTAAACTACGATTTTTCGCATGTGTAGATTGAAAAGCTGGTGTTTGCAAACTTTTGTATTGACCTGTTTTTTTAGACCATTTAGGTGATAACGCAATTTGATGAATAAGATTTGCCGGTTTGTTGGGTGAGATTAAGAACAATTTTAAAGCGCGATATTGATAGTTAGGAAGCTCGCGATAAATTTCGGAATCCACACCACCTGGATGAATTGCGTTACTGGTGATAGATGTGCCTCTGAGCTTTTCAGCTAAAGCATGACTAAATAGTAAATTTGCTAATTTACTATTTCCATAGCTGAGTACACCGTTATATTTTTTAACAGAATGAAATTTAAATTGATGTGTGTCAATTTTACCCAGAACATGCATCATGGATGCAAGATGAATGATACGGCCTGAAGGCGCGTTTTGAAGTAAAGGTAACAATTGCATTGTCCACACAAAATGTCCTAGATAATTGACACCTATTTGTTTTTCAAAACCATTAGCCGTTTCTTCTAGTTTAGGCGTCATCAGACCTGCATTGTTGACCAAAATATCAATCTGTGAATATTTTTCTTTTAAAGTTTGTGCTGCAGATTTGACTTGATTTAAATCATTTAAATCTAATTCTACAATATCAATTTGACCATGACCTTTGGTGCTGATTTCTGCTTTAGCTTTCTGAGCTTTATCCAAATTACGACAGGCAAGTACGACATGATGACCATCTTCAACAAATTTTTTTGCTGTCGCTAATCCAATTCCTGTATTTGCACCTGTAATCACCACTGTTTTCATTATTGTCTCTAAAGTTCTTAGTATGAGATTGTTTTAATACAGTCAGAGCAGTGAGTCAAACGTACTTTCAAGAAATTTTCATATAATTGTTGCATGATACGAACTGCTTATCTGACTCATACAAAAGTTACAGAATCTGAATAGCACAACTCATTTTAAGATAGAATAATATAGTTATATCGTTGTTATTTTTAAAATTCTTCCAGTCTTTCTTATTTAGGCAAACTGTATGCTGGCGTGTCCTCCGCAAAATCCAAAGCAACGTCATCAATATACTGCACAGGCATTAATTGATCATTGCGATACACTCAAAGCCGTATTTCAGGATCAGTGGTTATATCTATGGACGATTACGCCTGAAAATTTATTCGTAATTGATCAGGAAAATAATAGCTTAGTGATCGCAGATGGACTGCTCACAGTTGAGTGTATCGATGATTATAAAATTCAATTTTATACATCCCACTCAAATGTCGAGATTCAAAAAATTGCGGATTTTATGTTCAATGATTTTAGTTTTATCTTTAATCATAAGGCCTCACATCATTCTTTATATTTAAAAACGAAAGTGCAGTTATTTCGTCAAATGCTGGTTGAAGAAGTCTTTAAATGGGTCGATGGAGAAAATCGTGTTGAACAGTGCCTCTATAATTTGACCGATCAGCAAGCGATGCAGTTAGATCGAATCATGATGCAAAGTGAGTATTATGATGAACCTCATTTGCTGAATTTCAGTCGATTTGGTGCTGAAATACCTCTGGAAGTTGAACTAAATTTTAAACATCTGTGCTTGGTCAATTCAGTCATGGGAGATAATTTTCTTGCAGTGCAAAAATTGATTCCAGTATACGATCGGTTAAGCACTTCAGCAGAATTAATGTTGCCAAAACGGTTATATCGTATGGCACAAATTTCTTTCGAAGAACAATTTAGCTTATCTCAATTGGTAGACTTAGAGCCTGATTTCAATTTACTCAAACAGCATAACGAGCAAACACCGCATTTATTAGGTTTTACACGTTGGATCAAACGAGGGTATTGGCAGTATCAAGATATTTTCAATAAACAAAATTTTTTAAATAAAGATGTGCAGTATTGGGTAGAAGATATAGCGCAACAGTCGCCACTGTTTATACACAAAAGAGCAGTGAATTGGTTATTTAAACAAGATTATCTTGTCATCGACTGGGTAAGTGAAAATCTAAAAGATCCCAATATTCGATTGGCCGTCACCGCTTTAAGTTTTGTGGATTGCTCTAAAGTACATCCGCATGTCATACAACTCTCGATTCAATATTTTGAACAGGTTATCGGTCGTTTATTTATTTCTGAGTGTTTGCGTATTTCACAGCAACAATCATGGTTTGAACTATCTACTGAGCATCATTCATATACATTGAATGAGGCACAAAATGCTCAAGATTTAACAAAATCACAGCCACTCACGGCTTCTATTTTATATCTTAAGGAATGGTTGGACTTGTTATGGTCATTGGATCAGCAAGGATTGAGTTCAGTAAAATATGTCTTTAAACGTATTTCTCAAGTGATGCAGTCTTATATGTTGTTTTTAAATGATTTAGTTAAAGATCTGCCTGATGAAATCATCAAATTTATTGAGCCTTCAACACAACATCAAACGCATTTTCATTTTTTAATGCAGCGGTATCATATCAATCTAGATGAGTTTAGGCAGCGCTTTAAGCATCCAAATTCTCAATATAACCGAAGCAATAATATTTTTGACTCTTATGTCGCAGATTATCTAATTGATTTTTTCCAACAAGATAGAACTATTTCGAAAAATATGACATGGCCCGCATGGTATCAGCAAGCAATACGTTGGCATCAGCATTTACATTATGTGGATACATTGACGACTTTGAAATTGAGACATGCTGAAAGTCATTGGAAACGAGTATCACCTCAAGCAGTCATGTATACAGAGAATTGGAAATTTGTGGAGTTGAATGAATTAGAGCAAATTATTCAAGAGTCTGTAAATTATAAACATTGTCTGGCTTTATCTTATACCCAAAGAATTATTGATGGTGAATATGTGGCGTTCCATATGTCAAATTTACATGATCCCTCACAGCATTTGACACTCGGTTGTTTTTTTAAATTCGATCAGCTTCATTTTGACCAACTGCGTTTGCCCAATAACGAAGTTGCTGATCTAAAGGTTGTGAGGGAGGCCAAAGAGTTTGTACATCAAGTCAATGAAATGTTGATTTGGAATTTTGGAGATCCTGAACAAATCAACAACTGATGCGCCTTAAATTGACGTATTCACGCGTTAACATGATCATAAGACTGATTTTTGGCTTAACTTTTTGATGAAATGTCGTTAGGCTATGAGCGTTCAAATTAGGTTAAGCACATATGAAACAAGAAACTGCACTGAAGTTAATGAAAGCAGGAGAAAATGTCTTTTTGACAGGTTCTGCGGGTGCAGGAAAAACGTATACGCTTAATCAATATATTAATTATCTTAAGGCACGAAAAGTTTCAGTCGCCATTACTGCATCTACAGGCATTGCAGCCACACACATGAATGGGATGACCATTCATACGTGGGCGGGGATCGGGATCAAAGATTTTTTATCAGATGATGATCTAAAACGCATGAAAGAGCGTAAATATCTCAAAGAGCATTTAGAAAATGCGCAGGTATTGATCATTGATGAAATTTCGATGCTACATGCGAAGCAGCTTAATTTAGTTAATCAAGTGCTCAAGTTTTTTAAAGAGTCTGATGAAGCATTTGGTGGCATACAGGTGATTGCCGCTGGAGATTTCTTCCAGTTACCACCAGTCGGACGCAATGACGAAAAAAATCGAGATAAATTCTGTTTTATGTCCCAGGCTTGGGTAGAAGCGAAATTTCGTGTTTGTTATTTAACTGAACAACATCGACAAGATGACTCAGCCTTGAATGATATTTTGAATGCAATCCGTGCGCAAAATATTCAAGCCGAGCATATTCAAGCTTTACAACAAACGCGTGAGCAAGATATTGGTGAAACATTTACACGTTTGTATACCCATAATATGGATGTTGATGCCATTAATTACCGTCATTTAAATGAGATTGATGGGGATGGTCATCAATTTTGTGCACAAATGGATGGTAATGAAAAATTAATAGAGACATTAAAATCTTCCGTACGTGCACCAGAAGAATTGACCTTAAAGAAACATGCCAAAGTCATGTTTGTAAAAAACAATTTTGATGTGGGTTATATCAATGGCAGCCTTGGTGAAGTCATTGGCTTTGAAGAAGTAGATGATCACGGTGTATTACCTAAAGTGAAATTAACAGACGGCACTGTTCTGGTGGTCGAACCTGAAACCTGGTCTGTTGATAATGATGCAGGAAAGACAATCGCGAGTTTTTCCCAAGTTCCTTTGCGGTTAGCTTGGGCGATTACTATTCATAAGTCTCAAGGGATGACTTTATCGGCGGCAGAAATCAATTTGGCGAATACCTTTGAAAAGGGTCAGGGCTATGTCGCCTTATCTCGTTTGAAATCTATTGATGGTCTGAGGTTGCTCGGCTTCAATGAGCAAGCATTAGAATTAGACAGTTTAGCAATTAAAGCCGACCGAAGATTTCAAGAACTCTCTGATGAAGCAGAAGCGCATTTTGGTGATGCTGATTTAGAAGCGCAACATAAGGCATTTATTCGGCACTGTGGTGGCACACTCAATGAGCTTGAGATTAGTCGTAATGAGAAAAAAATTGCCAAAAATGCAGGCAAAGCCAATTATGCCACCGCGACTCTCGATGAAACTCGCGAACTCTTTGAAAATGGTTATGAAATTCAGGATATTGCGGTTGAGCGTGGTTTAACGCCAGCAACTATTATTAACCATTTAGGCAAACTTCATCGTGAGCAGGGCTTAGATATCTCGGTTGCTCATCCTGGGGATGAAGTCGTTGAACAAGTACGTAAAATCTATAAAAAATTACTTAAAAGACAGAGTCCTGAACATTTTGGTGAAGATGGTACGATTAAGTTGCGTCCGATCGTGGAAAATACCAATCCGCGTATGGGCTATGACCAAGTGAGATTAGCCTTATTATTTATTGAATAATGAGTTACGCATTGGAAATTGATTTTTTAACACATAAGCAAAGGGAATTAAGATGCCACAGATGATCGTTGAGTATTCGGATAATATCCAAAATTTAGATGCGCAAGCGTTACTTTTAGGCTTAAACCACGCTTTATTTGATACAGGTCTAGTGGGGCATCCTTCTGATATCAAATCACGTATTCGTGCTAATAGTGATTTCCTGATTGGTTTTGGCGAAGAGCCTCAAGCCTATATTCATGTTCGTTTAGGAATCATGACGGGGCGTAATGAAGAGCAAAAGAATCTTATTTCAGATCGCTTAAATGAGTATCTTCATAGCTTTAATGGTTATCATGCTCAAGGCTTAACGGTTCAATTGATCATTGAGTTAGCTGAAATGCCAAAAGAGCATTATCGTAAAGGTAGAGTTCCGAAGTAAGACTAAAAAGGCTGAAGTGATCTTCAGCCTTTTATTATGCAGCAAAAGTAAGTATTTCGATATCTGCACTATTTTGAATTTTTTCAGCCGAATAGCTATAGAGTTCATCGATGAAAGCGACATTAAAACTTCCGACAGTTTGAGCCTGCGTATAAGCGAGTTTACCTGCGATGGCAAAGTGTACATGAGCAGCAATACATGCAATGGTTGGGTTTGTCACACCAGCATAAGCTGCAATTAATGCTCCCAATGCACAGCCTGTAGCGGTAACTTTTGGTTGTAAATGCGAACCTCCATTAATCTTAACCATACATCCATAAGACTTAGAAAGAATAAAATCAGATTCGCCAGAAATTGCGATACATTCAGAGTAATCTAATAAAGTTTTTGCCTGTTCTACTACGGCAGCGCTATCGAGGGTACTGTCTACACCCTTAGATTGATTTTGTTGTCCTGCTAAGCTCCCAATTTCTGAAGCATTACCTCGGATAATGGTGGGTTTAAACCGCAATAAATCATTTGTAATTTCAGTACGCCATGGCAAAACAGCACTATAGCCAACAGGATCTAATACCCAAGGTATATTTTTTTTGTGAGCAGTTTCTGTGGCAATTTTCATTGCGGCAACTTGTTCTGTGTGAGGAGTCCCTAAATTGATACTTAAAGCTTGACTAATACCCACGAAACTTTCAGCTTCAAAAGGATTATCAATCATGGCAGGTGAAGCACCAGCAGCTAACAGTACATTTGCGACATAGTTGGCAGCAACCTGATTGGTCATACAATGCACTAAAGGTTGAGTGGTTTTTAACAGATGCCATGCTTCAATGACCTGTTTAAGAATCTCTTGGGTTTGAACCTCAATATCTTTTGGAGCATTTGCTATCAAGTTTTCTGGATGATTCATAGTCGTTCGCTAGCGTGTAAAATAGTGGTCTTGGTGATTACAATTACGACAAATTAAACTGACATAGTCATCTGCGTCATAATCCACAGAAAGTTCATTCGAGCCACAATTCATACAACGTTTTTGTGAGTAGAAATTTAAACGTGGCTCGATTTTACTCCACGATCGCCAAACAGGTTGAAAAAAGATTGATTCATCATAGCCTAGAAAATGAAAAAATAAGATTTCGCTCATTTTACTTAAAGGTAAGTTAGGTAGCCTTGGCAGTGTTGAGGTTTCCCATTTTTCAGCTAAAGAACGTTCACGATATTGCTGTAAGGTCTTTTTTAAAAGGTTGGTATTGATAAAATTTTCATTACGGGCTTGGAGTGCTTTCTGATGGTGCAAATACTCAAGCGCAGTTTGAACTAAATAATAGATTTGACCCACAGCAAGAGAGTCTAATAATCTAAAACAAAAGGTTTGAAAACTCTGATTTCCAGCAATTTGAACGCCCCAAGTACGACAGTAGTATTGCGCAAATTGAATAATTTCTTGGTACAACAGAGTATAGAGTGCACTTTTGACTTCATCACTATTTTTAAATGGTACACCTTGGCTCAGATTTTCATAAAAGAGCTGACGTAACGCTTGGGTAATACTAAACAAGCTCGGCTCAGAATAGCCGTCAAGACGGACATTAATATAGTATTGACTGAGTTCACTCGAAAAGTCACGTGGGACAAGAATATTGTCTTTCAAAAGTTGTTTCATCAAATAATTTTGAAATAAATAACTTGGGGTAATGGTGTGATATTTAATATTTTCCCAATCAATGAATTCTTGATGTTGGGTATGCTCATGAACTTGTTGATCTAATATTGAGAGTAAAAACAACTTGTGCATAAAGCTCAGTTGATGCAAATCGAGTTCTTGTATGTCCTTATTCTTTGATGCAATTTTACGTTGTTCTTGAATGCGAGTTTCCTGCATCATTTTCTTTCGTTTTGCTGTGCATCGCTCACAATGACAGTTGCGGTTTTCATCTTGAAAGACTTGATGGTGGCAATGGGAGCATTGATGGAATAGGATTTCTTTATCAAATTCTTCTGCTTCAATAAAGTACATACTGGCCTGACAAAGTGGACAGAAACTACTTTCATCAGCATTTTTTTGGAGAATTTGCAACATAGCAGCACTTTAATTTCAAGATGAAAGAATTATACACACGATTGTTCAACATCGCTTGATTGAGTCAGTATTGAAAACAAATCTGACTGGTGTTGCGATCAATAAAATAAGCAGGTGAATGCCTGCTTATGTGAAATATATGAATAGATCGAACCGGAAAATCATTTCCTCAAGTGTTAGATCGACCTAGATGGAGGATTTAATAGGTTAAAGGGCAAGGGAGCTCTGAATCGGAAAAATGTTGCATTTTAGCTTGGATCAGTACCTGAGATTTCTTTTGAGATAATCTCTTGATTCCGAGTGGATCATAGTTTTTCAATACAGCTGTGACTTCTGATGTTTCAATAGGCATTCCCTCACTGGTTAAAAATGCTGCAATCACGCGATGATCAATTTTAGCAGCATCCATCATCTGCATGGTTTTGATGTTTTCTACTCTGACTATATGGTCCCTGATGAGCATGATTCACCTCATTTATGATTTATAAGTTTTTGATGATTACCGCTCTTAAACTGAAGCAATAATTATGCTTGAAAATAAAGAAGTGAATTTTTGTTACATTTCTATCGTACTTAGACAAGATATTTGAAACGGGTAATAAAGAAGCAAACTGTTGTTACTACAAATAAATTAAATTGAAAAAAACATGAATAGACCCATATTAAATAGAGCGTCAAACACAGACAATTCGTCAATTTTGACCTATGATCAATTGACTTCACATAAAAGCATAATCGCTGTAAAGAACAGCTTATAGGACGAGTTATGAATATCGCGGCAAATCCAGTGATCGAAGCAGATCAAACGATTTTTTTGAAAGATTATCAGAAGCCAGCATTTGTCGTGGATTCGATTGATTTAAATATCCAAGTCTATGACGATCATACAATGGTGACAGGCACACTAAAAATGCAACGTCAAACTGAAGGTGATTTGGTGTTGCTTGGTCGTGAGCTTGAGTTGAAGTCAATTACACTGAATGGTCAAGAGTTAGATTCTTCCCAATATCATCTAGATGATGAACAGTTAGTGATTAAAGATGCACCTGATGATGCACTCATCGTTACAGTCGTTAAAATTCATCCTGAATCAAACACACAACTTGAAGGTTTATACCAAGCAGCATCTGATCTGTTTGTAACTCAAAACGAACCAGAAGGCTTTCGTAAAATTACGTTCTATCCAGACCGCCCAGATGTGCTTTCTGTTTTCACAACACGTGTCGAAGCGGATAAGAAATTTCCAGTCCTACTGGCGAATGGTAATTTAATTGAAGCGGGTGAAGTAGGCGAAGGACGCCATTATACCATTTGGCAAGATCCAACCAAGAAACCAGCCTATCTCTTTGCATGTGTCATTGGAGACTTAGCGGTATTAAAAGATCGTTACGTCACGTCTGAAGGTCGTGATGTAGCCCTAGAAATTTATGCTGAAGAAAAAGATATTCCGAAGTGCCATATTGCCATGGAAGCACTTAAACATTCTATGCGTTGGGATGAAGAGCACTATGGATTACCTTATGATTTAGACAATTATATGATTGTCGCGACCAGTGCATTCAATATGGGTGCAATGGAAAACAAAGGGCTTAATATTTTTAACACATCATGTGTTTTAGCTGATGAAGAATACACGACTGATGCTGCGATTATGCGTGTTCAATCTGTTATCGCTCATGAATATTTCCATAACTGGACGGGTAATCGAATCACTTGCCGAGACTGGTTCCAACTTTGTCTGAAAGAAGGTTTAACCGTTTTCCGTGATCAATCTTTTTCTGAGGATTTGCAGTCTGCTGCTGTTCAACGAATTGATGATGTAGCAGTGCTTAAAGCGCACCAATTCCCTGAGGATTCAGGCCCATTGTCTCATCCTCCACGTCCAGATCATTTCGTAGAAATTAATAACTTCTATACAGCGACTGTGTATGAAAAAGGTGCAGAAATTAACCGAATGATGGCGACTTTATTAGGTAAAGAAAAATTCCGTAAAGGAACGGATGAGTATTTCCGTCGCCATGATGGTCAAGCTGTGACTGTGGAAGATTGGGTTGCTGCATTATCAGCAGGTTCTGGTGTGGATTTATCAGGATTTTTAACTTGGTATAACCAACCGGGCACACCTAAGCTTGAAGCTAAAGGTGAGTATGATGCTGAGCAAAAAACTTATCGTTTAAAATTTAAGCAAAGTTTAAAACCACATCCAAAATATCCAAACTTAAAAGCGGTTCCAATTCCTGTCGCTTTGGCTTTGTTTGATGAACACACTGGTGAGCAACTTCAACTTGAATGCTCGGCTTTGGTTGAAGATAAAGTCAAAGATGGTGTTTACTTATTCACGAATGATGAAGCAACGATCGAGTTTAAAAATGTGGAGAAGGTGCCTGTTATTTCACTATTACGAAATTTCTCTGCACCCGTGAATTTAGAGTTTAATTATACTGATGAACAGCTTGCGTTCTTATTACAGTACGAAACCAATGGCTTTAATCAGTGGCAAGCGACGCAAGCATTGCTTGAGCGCATCTTATTAAATGACCAACCTGCTGACATATATATTGAAGCGATGTTAAAAACGCTACCTAGAGTAATTCAGCAAGATCCGCTGTTAGCTTCACGTTTATTTGATGTTCCGAGTGAAGGTTATTTGGGTAGCCGTATTGACTACGATTATCAACCGACAGCGATCTATGAAAAGCGTAACGCTCTATTAGATACTTTGTCTCGCCGTTTAGGTGATTTTGCTAAAGAGACTTATTTATCATTAGATCCAGCAACACAGTCAGATTTTTCCCAAGCTATGGGTACACGTGCTTTAAAGAACATCATGCTTTCTTTTATTGCGCGTCAAGGAGATGAAGCTGCATTTGACTTAGCTGAGCAACAGTATCGTCAAACACGTAATATGTCTGAACGTTTAGGTGCTTTAAAAGTGTTGGTGTGGAATGATGCACCACAAGCTGCTGAAATTTTAGAAGATTTCTATGCGCGTTTTAAAGATGAGGCTCTATCAATGGATCAGTGGTTTATGATCCAAGCAGCTCATCCGAAAGCGACAGCAGAGACGATTCAAAAACTGACATCACATGCTGATTACGATCTTAAAGTACCTAATCGAATCCGTGCTGTAACTGGTGGTTTAAATTCAAACCCTGTGAATACTTGGAGTTTTGGGGTAGATCACATTATTCAGTTGGCTCAATATTTGGACGAAAAGAATCCGATTGTAGGCTCACGTTTGTTACAACTTTTGTCACGTTGGTACACGTTAGCCCAACCTCAACAAGCCGAAGTCAAAGCGAAACTCGAAGCATTGAAACCTATCGTGAAATCTAAAAATGTATCTGAAACTTTAAATAGTATGCTTGCTGTTTAAATCACAAATAAAAAACCAGTGCAATGCACTGGTTTTTTTTGACTCAACAGAATCAAGCTTGCATGGTCATTAGACTCGCATTACCACCTGCAGCTGCGGTATTAATACTAATTGCACGTTCAATAAAGAAGCGTTCTAAAGGAATGTCATAATTACCAGGCTCTAGATGTGTAATTCCGATGATCGGACCTTGTCGCTGAGCCACTTTATCTTGCAATTTTAACAGTTGATTTTTGGTGCCATGATGTAGAATTGCATCAAAAGTACCTGTCTCAATATCAGCAATAATGGCGATACGTTGAGCGATTTCTTTAGGCATAGACTGTAAGTATTTTAGAACAAACGTATTTTCGCCTAGAACAGTTGGCTGAGAGCCGACCGCGAGAATGGCATGAAGTTGATGAATCTGATCTATTTCCTGATCTGCCAAGCTTAAAACACGATGTCTCGGTAACACAACATATTGATTGCTTTCACCTGTTGGCCCTTGTAATTCATAGCTATGTCCGACACAACTTGGTTGCAACGCCTTCATTTGATAATGAGGAAATGACTTATTGACCCAATCTTTATATTGATTCAATAAATTTTGATGTTCAGTCAATTCAACTGCTTGTTTTGTTGCATAAGGTTGTGCAATTTTTTTATGGGTACATTCATGCATTAACCGATAAATATACATCGGTCCACCAGCTTTTGGACCTGTACCAGATAAACCTTCTCCACCGAAGGGTTGTACACCGACAACAGCACCTACAATGTTGCGGTTAATATAGAGATTTCCAACTTCTGCTTTTGAAATTACGGTTTGTATGGTTTCATCGATCCGTGTGTGTAAGCCCATAGTCAAACCATAGCCTTTGGCATTGATTTGATCAATAAGTCGATCAAGTTCGCCATATTTATAAGTAATGACATGCAGTACTGGACCAAAAACTTCACGTTCAAGATCATCTAAATGTGGTAACTCAACCAAAGTCGGTTTAACAAATGTCCCTTGCTTGAGATGAGAGTCATCTTCATCCAACATGAGTTGTTGAACGGGATAGCCCAATGATTTCATTTTATTGATATGTTGATCAATGGTTTGTTTTGCTTCTCGATCAATTACAGGTCCGATATCAGTTTTTAATAAACTTGGAATACCGACACGCAATTGCTTCATTGCACCTTTGAGCATTTTGATCACGGTATGCGCATTATCTTCTTGAACACATAAAATTCGTAGTGCTGAACAACGCTGACCAGCACTATCAAATGCTGAGCTGACAACATCTAATACCACTTGTTCAGTCAGGGCAGAAGAATCTACGATCATGGCATTTTGACCGCCAGTTTCTGCAATGAGAGGTATTGATTGACCAAATTGATTCAGTCGTTTTGCAACGGTTTTCTGCAAAATTTTCGCAACCTCAGTTGACCCTGTAAACATAATACCTTGAATACGATGATCACTACTGAGTTGTGCACCCACTGTTTCACCACGTCCTGGCAAGAGCTGTAAGACAGATTGTGGTACGCCAGATTCCCAAAGGATCTGAACTGCAATTGAGGCAATTAAAGGAGTCTGCTCCGCTGGTTTGGCGATTACAGTATTCCCTGTTACAAGTGCCGCCGCGATTTGACCTGTAAAAATTGCCAATGGGAAGTTCCAAGGACTAATACACAGTACTGTACCTAAGGGTTGAATAACGGCTTTGTGTTCTAGATCTTTCACTTGTGCTGCGTAGTAGCGTAAGAAATCTACTGCTTCGCGTACTTCAGCAATCGCATTGGCAAATGTTTTACCGCTTTCACGACTGAGCAGAACCATCAGCTCTTCAAGTCGAGACTCCATCACATTGGATGCGGTAATTAAATATTCTGCACGTTGATCTTTATCTAAATTTTGCCAATCCTGCTGTGCTTCAGTCGCATTAACTAACGCCATTTCCACTTGCATGGCATGAGTTTCCGTCACTTCACCGACAATATCTTGATGGTTTGCAGGATTGAGAATTGCAATTGACTCTGTATCGTGTACGGATTCATCTAATCTCAGACCCATTGGGGTGGCTTTAATTTGAACTTTAGACCATTGTTGATAAGTATGATTCAAATGTTCAAGGTCTTGGTCATTTGCAAGATCAATTCCAAGAGAGTTAGGGCGATGATCAGCATATAAATGTTTCGGGTATGGAATAGCAGGGTGCTTTAATCCAACTTTGCCTTCGATTCGACTTGTGACATCAATGGTTTGATGTGGATTTTCAATCAAGTCATCAATTTTGAGTGTTTTATCAGCAATACGATTTACAAAAGACGTGTTTGCCCCATTTTCAAGCAATCGTCTAACCAAATAAGCCAAAAGGGTTTCATGATTTCCAACAGGTGCATAAATTCGGCAAGGTACGCCAAGTTTATCATCTGCTTTAGAACCGACGACTTGTTCATAAAGTGGTTCACCCATGCCATGTAAACATTGGAATTCGTATTGTCCCTTATAATATTGTTCAGGATTTGCCAAATGATAAATAGTGGCTAAGGTTTGTGCATTATGTGTTGCGAATTGTGGATAAATAAAGTCTGGTTCAGCTAAAAGTTTGCGAGCACATGCAATATAAGATAAATCTGTGTGCACTTTTCGAGTAAAGACAGGATAATCGGTCATGCCTTCAACTTGTGCTTTCTTAATTTCACTGTCCCAATAGGCGCCTTTGACTAAACGAATCATTAAACGTTTTTGACTACGCTTAGCTAAATCAATGATGTAATCGACCACGTAAAAACATCTTTTTTGATAAGCTTGAATCACAAATCCAATGCCTTTCCAGCCATTCAATTTTGGTTCGAAACATAAGCGTTCAAGAAGTTCCAATGAAATTTCCAGCCGATCAGTTTCTTCAGCATCGATATTTAGACCAATATCATATTGTTTCGCTAGAACAGCTAAATTAAAGACTTTGTGATAAAGCTCATCGTGTACACGGTCAATTTGCGAGCGTTGATAACGTGAATGAAGCGCCGAAAGTTTGATTGAGATACCGGGGCCTTCGTAAACATCTTTGTCAGACGATGCCTTACCAATCGCATGAATCGCATTTGTATAATCTTGATAATAGCGCTCCGCATCATGATCTGTAAGTGCTGCTTCACCTAACATATCATATGAGTAACGGAAGCCTTGTTCTTCTAATCGTTCGGCATTATTTAACGCCTCATCAATGGTTTCACCTGTAACAAACTGTTCACCCATCATACGCATAGCAACATCAACGGCTTTGCGAATAATGCCACGGCCACTTCGTGCCAAGATGCCTGTGAGTAGACCAGATAAACTATTTGCTTTAGGTGTTTCCATTAATTTACCGGTCAACATTAAGCCCCATGCTGCCGCGTTTACAAACATTAGGCTGCTTTGACCTAAATGATCTTTCCAATTGCCTTGGTTGATTTTGTCTTTGATCAATAAGTCACGTGTTGCTTTATCAGGGATACGTAACAGCGCTTCAGCTAAACACATGAGCGCAATACCTTCTTGTGAAGATAATGAAAATTCTTGTAATAAACCCTGTACAATGCCTGCTTTGCCCGCTGACCCTTTACGTTCACGTAATGAATGCGCTAAATTGAAGGCTAATTGATAAATTTTGTCTGAAATTTCTTGATCAATCTCGGTCTGTTCGAGAAGTGTTTCGACACATTCAGATTCATCACGGCGCCATGCACGATTTATTTCTAATTCTAGATCTGATTTATCTTTAAATTCAGTAATGTCTTGAATGTCTAATGGGCGAGAAAGGGGTGAGCTAAGTTGTTCCATGAGATATACGCCAGCGTCCTGTGACAATGAAATAGATTTATCTTTAAGGTTTATTTAATTTATAATTACAGAAAATATGGTGCATAACTCACTATAATTAGAGTTAAATTTAGAGAATAATTCGCATGCAGACTCAAATGATGACCTTGGATCGTACAGATTTAAAAATTTTAGATATCTTGCAAAAAGATGGGCGTCTATCAAATATAAAACTTGCTGAAATGGTCAATCTTTCTCCCACAGCAGCGCTTGCTCGAGTACAAAAATTAACCAAAGATGGGTATATTACAGGTTATGAAGCCAAGTTAAATCCAGATCTGCTGAATCGAAGTTTTGTGGTATTTGTCGAAATTTTATTAGATAAAACAACTCCAAATGTATTAGAAGAATTTTCTGATGCAGTCAGAAGTTACCCTGAGATTGTTGAATGTCACATGATCAGCGGTGGGTTTGATTTTGTAGTTAAAATTCGTTGCGCCAACATGGAAGAGTTTCGTAAGATCTCTGGACAGGTTTTATGGCAACTGCCTGGCATCAAAGAAACCCGTAGCTATCCAGTGATGGAAGTTATTAAGGAATCTTCGCAAGTGCAACTTAAGCAAACATTTAAAAAGTAAATGTATAAGAAAGGGGCTATAAGCCCCTTAATTTTTTATTTCTCATTACCTTCCATTTTTGATTTCTTGCATTTCAATTTCATATTTCTGTTGAGCTTCATCAAAACGGTCAGTCACATCTTGCGCTGGCGGGCGGCCTAATAAACTCACCACCATAATACTCACCCAAGATAAAATAAAGCCAGGAATGATTTCATAGACGCCAGTATTAGCCATGGTGTTTTTCCATACAATGACGGTAACAGCACCAACAATCATACCTGCCAATGCACCATTGATGGTCATTCGCTTCCAGAAGAGAGATAGGATAATCAGTGGTCCAAATGCTGCACCAAAGCCAGCCCACGCATAAGCAACTAAACCGAGTACCTTGCTGTTCGGATTCATTGCAAGGAAGATCGCCATAATCGCAACGATTAATACCATCAAACGACCTACCCAAACCAGCTCGTTTTGTGATGCAGATTTACGAATAAATGCTTTGTATAAGTCTTCTGTAAGCGTGGTAGAGCATACCAATAGCTGGCAACTGAGGGTACTCATCACTGCTGCAAGAATCGCTGCAAGAATCACTCCTGCAACCCATGGATTAAATAAAATTTTAGTTAATTCCATAAAAACAGTTTCAGGATTTGCATTGACTGCAGCACCGAGTTGAGGAAACGTATCAAAGTAAGCGATTCCGAAATAACCGACAGCGACTGCACCACCAAGACATAGAATCATCCATGTCATTCCAATTCGACGTGCTGCTGGAATAGACTTCACGGAATCTGCTGCCATAAAGCGCACAAGAATATGTGGTTGACCAAAGTAGCCAAGTCCCCATGCCATTGAAGATAAAATTGCTACAGTGCTGAGATCTGAAAGTAAATTATTCGCTAATGGGCGTGCGGATTCCACAATGACACTAACTTGCTGAGCATTTTCACCAATGGCTAAATAGGTCATTACTGGAGCAAGTAAAAGCGCAAAGATCATCAAGCCTGCTTGGAATGTATCTGTCCAGCTGATGGCTAAGAAACCGCCAATACAGACATAACTGATCGTTGCCACTGCTCCAATCCAAAGGGCTGTGTTGTAATCCCAGCCAAATAGGCTTTCAAATAAACGTGCACCTGCGACCATGCCAGAGGCACAATAAATTGCAAAAAAAATCAAAATTACAAAAGCTGAGATGATACGAAGAACTTTTTTTCGATCACCAAAGCGGCTGGTGAAATAGTCGGGGAGAGTCAATGCGTTATGTTGAATTTCGGTATGAACACGTAGACGACCCGCGACCAAAAGCCAGTTCAACCAAGCACCGATAATTAAACCAATGGCAATCCAAGCTTCGGATAAACCTGAGAGATAAATTGCACCAGGTAGACCCATGAGTAACCAGCCACTCATATCTGATGCACCTGCGGATAATGCAGTGACGACACTGCCTAAACTCCGACCACCTAAAATATAATCATCAAAATTATTCGTGGCTTTGTAGGCATAAAGCCCAATGCCAAGCATCGCCACAATATAAAAAATAAATGTGATTAGCGTAGGATTTAATTGGCTCATTGCTATGCCATCCTTTGTCTGTCCTAAATGACCATCTTTCCGAGATGAATTTTTAATCGAATTATTCGAGGAGCTGATTCAAGCATGTTTTGAAAATTACGCTCTGTTACATTTGAGTGAGATTTATAGTCGTTTAGTGAAACTGAATGTAATTTTAGTTACAAAGACTATTTTTTCAAAAAAAGTTTACTTTGAGGTTTAAAACAATTCTATAAATGATTGTCTTTAACATAAAGTTACATTAGTCACTTAAACAGCGAAGTTGTAATTTTTTATTGCATAAAGAAGTATTAAATCAATAGTGAAAATAAGCATGAAGCCTATCATCGATATTGCATGATAATGGTGCATTATTGTTGAGTAATAAAAGTGTCTACGGTTGAATTTGATAAAACAAGAATAGAGCAGGATCTGCTCGGTGAAAAAGCGGTTCCTTTCGATCGTTACTATGGGATTCATACCCTACGTGCGATGGAGAATTTTCAGATTTCGCATCAACAGATAGGTGAAAACATACATTTTATTCGTGCATTGGCACAGGTTAAAAAAGCATCAGCACAGACAAATTTAAAATTTTCCAAATTGAGTCAAGACGTCAGTCAAGCGATTCAATGGGCTTGTGATCAATTGATTGAGCAGCCTGAAAGCTGGAAATCTTCATTTCCAATTGATATTTATCAGGGTGGAGCTGGAACTTCTATTAATATGAATAGTAATGAAGTAGTGGCTAACCTTGCACTCGAGCATCTCGGCTTGCCAAAAGGTCAATATGATGTAATTCATCCAAACGACCATGTGAATAAATCGCAATCGACCAATGATGTTTATCCAACTGCATTGAGATTAGCAACATATTACAGTTTAGAAGATTTATTGTCTCAAGTGCGCTCATTAATCGCTGCTATTGAGATCAAAGCATCTGAATTTCAACACGTAATTAAAATGGGGCGAACTCAACTCCAAGATGCTGTACCTATGACACTCGGACAAGAGTTTCGTGCATTTGCGACGCTATTAAAAGAAGACTATCGCCTCATCCAAAAGATGCGTCATTTACTGCTAGAAATAAATTTGGGTGCGACTGCGATTGGAACGGGTGTGAACACACCTCATGGATATGCACAAGAAGTGGTTCAAAAGCTTTCTCAAATTACTGGATTGAAATTACAAGGTGCTGAAGACTATGTTGAAGCCACCAGTGATTGTGGCGTATTTATTATTCTATCAAGTACTTTAAAGCGTTTAGCCGTCAAGCTCTCAAAAATTTGTAATGACCTGCGCTTATTAAGTTCAGGGCCTCGTACGGGATTAGCTGAAATTAGATTACCTGAATTACAAGCTGGCTCATCCATTATGCCTGCGAAAATCAATCCAGTTATTCCTGAAGTAGTGAATCAAATTGCTTTTAAAGTCATTGGTAATGATTTGACAGTGACCATGGCAGCTGAAGCGGGGCAATTACAATTAAATGTCATGGAACCTGTAATTGCACTGACCATGAATGAATCAACCAATTTATTAATTCAAGCAATGCAAACACTTGAAAACAAGTGTATTCAAGGTATTACTGCAAATGAACAGACTTGTTACGATGCAGTGATGCGAAGTGTTGGTATCGTCACATTATTAGATCCGATTCTAGGTCATGCCAAATGTGATGAAATTGGGAAGGTTTGTCTTGCAGAAAATAAAACCATTCAGCAAGTTGTCATTGAGCAGAATCTTTTGACGCAAGAGCAGTTAAATCAAATTTTCTCTTTTGAAAATTTAGTGTCTGAGATCGCGGGTCATGTTGTCGATGATATGAACATGGACAAAGTAAGTTAATAGAGTAGGTAGAATCTGAAAGTCAATTGAATATAAATTGATGGCATATTTCATTCAATGAGGTATGCCATTTTCATTGAAACTTTTAAGTATAATTTCTTAATTGAATGTTTATAATAATTAAAATTATGAGCCATAAATACAAACATTATAATTTAGAGAAAATGAATGAAAAGAATAGTAATAAGCACGCTGCTGTGTTCGATGTTGCTGGCATCCTGTTCAAAAAAAATAGAGGAACATTCTGCTGAAGCAGTTCAAGAAAATACTGCTGATACGCAAGTTGATATGCAAGAAGCGGCTGAACCAAATACTTTGCCCGTCCAGGAGCAAAAACCTGAGGTCATATTAAATCAAGAGGTTAATCCAGTTGAACTGACTCGTCGTATGGTTCGAGAGGCGCAAGTTAACTTTACTGTTAAAGATGTGGTGAAAAGCAGTTTAGAGATAGAAAAAATAACCCTTGAAGCTGGCGGATTTATTGAAAGAAAAGATATTGATTTCAATGTGGTTGATCTTAAACGTCAGAATATTTCAGAAGGCAAAGTAAAAGTATTTGAAAAAGTTGAACCTGTATCTTTTATGGTGCTACGTGTACCGAGTGAGCGTGCCCCACATGTTGTTAATCAACTTTTACCTTTAATGTTTTTTTTGAATCAGCAACGCTATAGTGCACAACGTTTTGAATTGAAGCTTCTCCAAGAAAAAATGAATCAAGCAGAGACTATTTCAAGTCAAGCACGACCAGCTCATTTGAATGAAATCACACGGCTCACTCAACTCGAAGTTCAAGACCGTGTTAAATTCAGTACGATCAGTTTACAACTGAATCAACCAACACTAGTCCGAGAAAGGGTTGATATTGATATTGATGCAGTGGCGCGATTAAATGGTGATCACTTTATTCAGCGTGCTTGGAATAGCATCAAATATGGCTGGCAATTTGTGCTCGATCTTTTGGTGTTTTTATTAATGATTTGGCCTTTGTATTTGATTGTCTTAATTGGCTTCTTGTTATATCGATGGTTAAAACCTTATTTTGATAAACTCAAATAAGCCCATGCCTCAATTTGGCTGAACTGAAGAAAGAAGTTTGGCCAAATCTTGCATTCCTTCGGTTGCTGATTTTGAGATACATGTATAGTGTTGTGGCACACGGCCGAGATCGGCTTTAGGGTCGATATAATACGCATCACAACTTGGTGAAATACTGTGTACTAAGCCTGCAACAGGATAAACAGCTAAGCTCGTTCCAATCACAACAAAGATTTCAGCTTGCTGGCAAATCACTTCTGCTTCTTCAAAAGCGGGAACGGATTCACCAAACCATACGACATGTGGACGAAGTGGGTATCCAGCGTCACAAAAGTCACGAGAAATATCCAGTTCAGTACCTTCAATTGTGTAAAATTTGTCTGTGAATTGAGCATCTGGCCCCGAGGTTTTGGCGAGTCTTATATTTCCATGAAGATGCAGTACTTTTTTGCTTCCAGCGCGTTCATGTAAGTCATCAATATTCTGCGTGATCACATGTACATCAAAATGTTGCTCAAGTGCTGCAATCGCAAGATGTGCTGCATTAGGTTCAGATGCTAAAATTTTTTTTCGCCGTTCATTGTAAAAGCGCTGTACTAAAACAGGATTGTTACGCCAAGCTTCGGGCGTTGCGACATCCTCTATGCGATGGTTTTCCCAAAGTCCATCGCTATCTCGAAATGTATTGATACCACTTTCAGCACTCATACCAGCACCCGAAAAAATCACAAGCTTTGTTTTAGACTGATTCATCCAATCTCCATCCTATTGATTTTGTGCCCACGTATGACGTCTGGATCAACTTAATATTCAAATATTCATTAGAGCTTATATAGTTTGATTCAGAAATTTAGAAATTTCTTGTACGAATTTAATGGGTTCATTGATCAAAGGCGTATGCCCTGAGCGCTCAAACAGTACGATACGATGATTTTTAACCGATTCAGCAATGAGCTTTTGCCCTTGCGCTGGATAGAGTGCGGATTTAGCGCCGATAAAAAAAGTTGCTGGACATTCTAACTTTGAGATCGATGCTCTGTAATCTTCTTTATGGTTTAGATAGTTGTCAATGTACCAACGCATATAGTCGAGACGTTGCATAGGGAGGATTAACTTTTGAATTTTCGGTTGATTGAGTGTTGTTTTAAAAATTTTAGCGCTCAATTGATGATTATCTTGTAAAGATAAAAACTTAACCCAAAGCTCGACTAATTCGCGGCTTAAGTGAGTAGGTAATTTACTCAGGTTTTGATAATTTTCATGTTGATGTAAAAAAGAAGAAAGTTCGATGAGTAGCTTTTTGAACTCTGGATAGCGATCGCCCAATAGCCCGAAACTCCAAGTTTCATCAGAAGGTATTTTAGGGGTTTGATCAATATGCAAGTATGCTTGGATTTGATCAGCAAATTGACCATATTGCATACCATGCATGGCAGTAGTTGCCCCCATAGAATAAGCAATCACTCTATATTGTTGTCTAGGGCGTTGACTGATCAATGCCTGAATATCGTTCCAGTGACTTGAAATAGCATCAGTATCTGGAATTTTACAATGCTTAGACCCACCAAAACCGCGCCAGTCAGGAATAATGAATTTATATTTCTTTAAATTAAGTGCAAAAAAAGGAATCCATTGCCAACTTTGCATTCCTAAACCAGATAGCACCAAAACAGGTTCACCTTGACCAATTTCACGAACATATAATTTTTCGTCATCTTGCATGGTATAAAATGGCATAGATATATCCTTTATTTTGTATTCATTATTTTCAATTGTGGAATTACACGTTCTAACCAACTGATCCAACCTTGCTCTAATTCAATGCCTAATTGAAGAATCATTTTGTGAATATAGAGTGTACGGTCATCATTATCTTTATTAGCAAAATCTTTATCGTAAATCGCTTGATATATTTTTAACTTATTTTTATGAATCTCTAAATGAGATTCCAATTCTGTCAACACATTATTACCACCTAGTTGTGCTTCAGCTCTTAAACGCACCATCAATTCTTCTCTGAGTTGGGCAGGCTCACTATGCTGTACCATCCAATTGGCAAGTTCAGTTCGACCTAGAGCATCAACTTTATATTTTTTCTTTCTCGAGTTGGGATCGCCTTCATCAATAGTCGAAATCCAACCTTTTTTTTGCATAGCATTGAGTTCACGATAGATTTGTTGGTGAGTTGCATTCCAAAAGAATCCCATAGAACGGTCAAAGCGACGCGCAAGTTCAATACCTGTACTTGGTTTTTCAATGAGACTGGTCAACAAAACATGTGCTAAAGACATAAATCATATATCGTAAAATCTTGAATCAACTTTATTATGCAACATGTTGCATAAAAAGCAAAATTAGAATATATATTTATGCAACAAGTTGCATGAAGCACACAATAATAGCAAGCAAACGCGAGCCATGAGGTCAGAATGTCAAATTATCCAAACTTACTTGCACCACTAGATTTAGGTTTTACCACTTTAAAAAATCGTGTATTGATGGGTTCAATGCACGTAGGTTTAGAAGAGGTTGAAGGTGGCTATGAACGTATGGCCGCATTTTATGCTGAGCGTGCTCAAGGACAGGTCGGTCTTATCGTGACGGGGGGGATTTCACCCAACGATGCTGGTGTGACTTTTGCTGGAGGGTCAAAATTAGACTCGATTGCTGAAGCTGAGAAACATAAAATCATTACACAAGCAGTACATGATGCTGGCGGTAAGATTGCAATGCAGATTTTGCATACTGGTCGATATTCATATCAGCCTGAAAATGTTGCGCCATCAGCAATTCAAGCACCAATTAATCCAGTTAAACCTCATGCTTTAAGCTCGGCTGAAGTTCATCAAACCATTGATGATTTTGCTAACTGTGCAAAGCTGGCTCAATATGCAGGTTATGATGGTGTTGAGATTATGGGGTCTGAAGGTTACCTCATCAATGAATTTATCGCAGCACGTACCAATCACCGTGATGACGAATGGGGTGGGAGTTATGAAAACCGCATTCGTTTGCCGATTGAAATTGTAAAACGTACCCGTGCAGAGGTGGGTGAAAACTTTATTATCATTTATAGACTTTCGATGCTCGACTTGGTTGAGGGCGGTTCAACGCTTGAGGAGGTCATCCATCTTGCAAAAGAAATTGAGAAAGCTGGCGCAACCATCATTAATACAGGTATTGGTTGGCATGAAGCGCGTATACCCACGATTGCAACGAAAGTACCTCGAGCAGCATTTACATGGGTGACAGAAAAGCTAAAAGGTGAAGTCAATATTCCATTGATTACCTCAAATCGTATCAATACCCCTGAAATGGCTGAACACGTGTTAGCTTCAGGTCATGCAGATATGATTTCTATGGCTCGCCCAATGCTTGCAGATGCAGAGTTTGTACTAAAAGCTGAACAGGGTAGAAGTGACGAAATCAACACGTGTATTGGCTGTAACCAAGCGTGTTTGGATCATATTTTTTCACTCAGAATTGCGTCATGCTTAGTTAATCCACGTGCATGCCATGAAACTGAACTCATTTTTAAAGAAACCCATACGCCTAAAAAAATTGCTGTCATTGGTGCAGGTCCTGCAGGATTGAGTTTTGCTACTTATGCAGCTGACCGTGGTCATCAGGTCATCATCTTTGAAGCAACCGATCAAATTGGGGGGCAATTCAATATTGCAAAAACGATTCCAGGAAAGGAGGAATTTTATGAGACATTGCGTTACTTTAAGCGAAAAATTGAGTTGCAGCCTTTAATTCAATTAAAACTTAATCATACTGCAACTTTTGAAGAGCTTAATACAGATCAGTTTGATGAAATTGTAGTCGCTACAGGTGTGACACCTCGACATTTAGATATTGAAGGAATTGATCATCCAAAAGTGTTGTCTTATATCGAAGTTTTAAGAGAGAAAAAATCAGTCGGACAGCGTGTTGCGATTATTGGTGCTGGTGGTATTGGTTTTGATACTGCTGAGTATCTAACCCATGAGGGGGAAAGTGGAAGCTTGAATCCTCAAAAATTTTATGATGAATGGGGAATTGATACATCTTATTCTAATGTAGGAGGTTTAAAACCTGCTCAAGTAGAACAGCCATCACGTGAAATCTACTTATTACAACGTAAAGCCACTTCAGTTGGTGCAGGCTTGGGTAAAACGACGGGTTGGATTCATCGTACTGGATTAAAAAATCGCGATGTAAAAATGATTCCAGGTGCAACGTATAACAAAATTGATGACCAAGGCTTACATATCACAATCAACGAACAAACTACCGTCTTAGACGTGGATCATGTGGTGATTTGTGCAGGTCAAGAATCATATACGGCTATGTTTGATCAACTTGAGCAGGCAGGTAAAAAAGTTCATTTAATTGGTGGGGCGAAAGAAGCGGGTGAGCTAGATGCAAAACGTGCGATTCGTCAAGGTGCTGAATTGGCTGCCAAGATTTAAGCCAGAAAATTTCTCTCCTGTATTCTAGATGAAAGTGCGAGAAGAGGATTTGGAGAGGGTACTTAATTGAATGAGACCTCTCCTTGACGCAGTATTCTCCCTTTTCTTCTAAAAGATTGGACTGATACAACAAAAAGGACGTAACAATGACACTCGAAACCACACAAAAATCTATTCAACGTTGGCACCACATGCTTGAAACGCGTGATTTAAGTCTATTGAATGAGCTTTTGTCTGAAAAAGTCGTATTTAAATCACCTGTCGCATTTAAGCCTTATCCAGGCAAACAGGTTGTTACTTTTATTTTGAGCAATGTGATTGAGATCTTTGAAAATTTTCGTTATCACCGTGAGTTCTATACAGCAGATGGGCTTAGTGTTGTGCTCGAATTTTCTGCAAATGTCGGTGAAAAAACATTAAAAGGAATTGATATGATCCAGTTTAATGAGCAAGGTCAAATTGTTGACTTTGAAGTGATGATTCGGCCTAAAAGTGGCTTAGAGGCTTTGGCGTTGCAAATGGGTCAACGTATGGCTCAATTTCTACCAAAATAAATTAGGCATGTTTTTGGCTTATGAATTGGAGTAAGTAAATTCGGAGTCTGTATGAATCTTAATCAGCGTTTCAAGTGGATGCAAGAATTCACTCAAACCCAACTTGATCATTTTACTGGTGCAGCTATACCTTCAATCTATTTTAATCCGCAAGGTGAGTTAGCGCATGTGATTTCAAACTTGAAACGTTTGCATTATAAATATAGACCAACGCCGTGGCTCTCGAATACGCATGCTCACTTGGTGTATTTTGATAAAATTCGAAAGAAAACCGTAAAATTAGAATATGACTTCATTGAACAGTTAACAATGTCTGATGGGGGAACGACGGGTATTGCTTGGTATGGCATGCATCTTTCTGCGGAAACGCCAACTATTTTAGTGCTACATACCATTACTGGAAGCCCAGCCAGTATGAGAGAATTGGTCAGAGACTTACATCAAGTAACTGGTTGGCGTATCGCATTGTGTTTAAGACGAGGGCATGCGGGTCTACCACTTTCAGTTCCTAAAATTAATCTTTTTGGAAACACGCAAGATCTAAGAGAGCAGATTGAACATATTCAACAGCGCTTACCATATTCTAAATTGTATGCAGTTGGGTCTTCAGCAGGAACTGGATTATTGGTTAGATATTTAGGTGAGGAAGAAAGCTCCACACCAATTCAAGCGGCTTTCGCACTTTGTCCTGGATACAATACGGAAACTGGGTTTTCAAATGTTCATCCTTTTTATAGCCGTTTGATGGCAAAAAAGTTAAATGCACATTTTTTAAAACCGTATGAGCAACATTGGCGAAATTTAGAAAGTTTAAAGCAACTGAGTGTTGCTAAAGATTTATTTGATTTTGAAAAAACATATTATCAGTTCGCTGGATTTGAAAATTATGACGCATATTGTAAAGCGACAAATCCCATCTATGTCTTTGAGAAGATTAGAGTGCCGTTGATGATTTTAAATTCGGAAGACGATCCAGTATGCCATATCCGCAATTTAGAGCCTTATAAAGAAGTGATTCAACATATGCCGAACATGGCAGTAGTGACCACAAAAAAAGGAAGCCATTGCTGTTTCTATGAAGGTAATAAAAATCCAGAATCTTGGGCACACAAATTAATTGCAGAATTTTTTTTAGAATTAGAGAAAGCCTGACAATTTTTGTTGTTTATAAATGAATAACAATTTGACTTTCATTCATGTTGACATTAAAAAACCGAGTCTTGTCACTCGGTTTTTTTAAATTCGAAAATTAGTTTTCTAAAGCAGGGGTAGCAGCAGCAATAGCAGCGGCAACAGCATCATCTTCAGATTGAGAACCACCTGTTGATGCACTTGGAGAAGGTGTAGGGCGTTCTACATTTTCAACAGCTGGTGCTGGCGCAGGATTCGTTTGTGCAGGAGCATCACGGTATTCACGACGAATAGTCGCTGACGTATTGTTTGTCTCCTGATGCTCAATTTCAACTTGAGTTGGTGGTTCAGGTTCGATTTCTGGTTCAGAAATCTCTATGTTCTCAATTTGTTCTGCCTGTTCAGTTGTTTCAACAGTTTGTTCCTGTTCTTCTTCCTTAGGCGCTTCTTTTTTTACACATGCAGTAACGAGAAGTGCAGATAAGATTGCACCACCGATTAAAAGTTTTTTATTCATAGTTGCTCAAAACAAACTAGCTAGATCGACTGACGTAGTATAACAGCAAATTAACAGATGAAAATCACTGAAAGTGTGCGTGAATCTTTATTGGAAATGATGATAGAATAACCAATTGTTTATTGTTCTTTGAATTGATGCGGATTGACTTTGCTTTATAGGTACAGAGTAAAGTAAAATTGCGCAACATTGCAGGCCGATTTAGGCTCGATTGTACGAGAAACCCAATGACCCATTTTATTTTCGTTACTGGTGGTGTTGTTTCATCACTAGGTAAAGGTATTTCAGCTGCTTCAGTTGCTGCACTTTTAGAAGCCCGTGGATTAAAAGTAACCATGGTGAAAATGGATCCATATATTAATGTCGATCCAGGGACGATGAGCCCGTTCCAACATGGTGAAGTTTTTGTCACAGAGGATGGTGCGGAAACTGACTTAGACTTGGGTTATTACGAACGTTTCTTGCGTCGTGCGAAAATGACCAAGCTTAATAACTTTACATCTGGTCGCGTGTACCAAGACGTTTTAAATAAAGAGCGTCGCGGTGATTACCTTGGTGGAACAGTTCAAGTTATTCCACACATTACAGACAATATTAAAGAACGTGTTCTTCGCGCTGGCGAAGGCTATGACGTTGCTATTGTTGAGATTGGCGGTACAGTAGGTGACATTGAATCTCTCCCATTCATGGAATCTGTTCGTCAGTTAATGGTTGAACTTGGTCACAAACGCACAATGCTGATGCATTTAACGTTGTTGCCATATATCAAGTCAGCTGCAGAGTTGAAAACAAAACCAACTCAGCACTCGGTGAAAGAATTACTCTCAATCGGTATTCAACCAGATATTTTGATCTGTCGTACTGAACACGATGTTGATGCTGATACAAAGCGTAAAATTGCGTTGTTCACGAACGTAGAAGCTCGTGCAGTTGTGGTGTGTAAAGATGCACGCACCATTTACGAAATACCACGTACGTTCTATGAGCAAGACGTTGATGATTTAATTTGCGAGCGTTTTGGTTATAACGATTTACCAGAAGCCGATCTTTCAGATTGGGATAATGTCGTAGAAGCATTATTAAACCCTGAATACACTGTTCGTGTTGCGATGGTGGGTAAATATGTTGAACTTCCAGATGCTTATAAATCTGTGAACGAAGCACTTTTACATGCGGGTATTCAAAACCGCGTTAAAGTTCAAATTGATTATGTCAATGCCGAAGAACTTGAAAGCCAAGATGTAGCAGAAGTGTTGAAAGATGCTGACGCAATCTTAGTTCCTGGTGGTTTTGGCGAGCGCGGTACTGAAGGTAAGATGCAAGCGATTAAATTCGCACGTGAGAATGGAATTCCATTCCTTGGTATTTGCTTAGGTATGCAACTTGCGGTCATTGAATACGCACGTAATGTTGCTGGTATTGCAGATGCAACCTCAACAGAATTTAACCGTTCAACTAAATCGCCTTTAATTGGTTTAATTACGGAATGGTTAGACGAACGTGGTGAAGTACAGCAACGTTCTGTAGATTCTGACCTTGGTGGAACAATGCGTCTTGGCGCTCAAAAATCAGAATTGGTTGAAGGCACTAAAACTGCAGAAGTGTATGGTTCAGTAGAAATTATTGAACGTCATCGCCATCGTTACGAAATGAATAATCGTTATATTCCTGCTTTAGAAGAAAAAGGCATGAAAATTTCTGGTTATTCACCAATCCAACGTTTAGTTGAAACTGTTGAAATTCCTCAACATCCTTGGTTTATTGCTGTACAATTCCACCCGGAATTTACAAGTTCTCCACGTGATGGTCATCCATTATTTGCTGGTTTTATTGATGCTGCTAAAAAACAGTATCAAAAATCGAAATAATGAATGTCTTAGGACATAACTAGGAAGTTTAAATGTCACAATTAAAAGCACAAGAAATTGTACGTTTAGGCGATATACAAATGGCAAATCATTTGCCATTTGTATTATTCGGCGGAATGAATGTACTTGAATCAAAAGATTTAGCTTTTGAAATTGCAGAAACTTATGTTGATATTTGCAAACGTTTGGATATTCCATATGTTTTCAAAGCAAGCTTTGATAAAGCAAATCGTTCGAGCTTAAATTCTTTCCGCGGACCTGGTCTTGAAAAAGGAATTGAGTGGTTAGCTGACATTAAAAAACATTTTAATGTACCCATCATTACAGATGTTCATGAACCATATCAAGCAGCACCTGTGGCTGAAGTGGCTGACATCATTCAATTACCTGCTTTCCTCAGCCGTCAAACAGATCTTGTTGAGGCAATGGCAAAAACTCAAGCCATTATCAATATCAAAAAAGCGCAATTCTTAGCACCGCATGAAATGCGTCATATCCTGCATAAATGTTTGGAAGCCGGGAATGACAAGCTGATTTTATGTGAGCGTGGCTCAGCATTTGGTTACAACAACTTAGTTGTCGATATGCTTGGTTTCGACATCATGAAAGAAATGAATGTGCCAGTCTTCTTTGATGTGACACATGCACTTCAAACCCCAGGTGGTCGTGCAGATTCAGCAGGTGGTCGTCGCGCACAAATTACGACATTAGCGCGTGCGGGTATGGCTACAGGTCTAGCAGGTCTTTTTCTGGAAGGACATCCTGATCCAGAAAAAGCAAAATGTGATGGACCTTGCGCTCTTCGAATGTCTCAACTTGAGCCATTCTTAGCTCAGCTTAAAGAATTGGATACCTTGGTTAAAGGTTTCAAAAAATTAGATACACACTGATGCAGCGTTAGACGCATCGTTTTATTAATCAACTGAGGAATTGTTCATGAGCCAAATCGTTGACATTCGTGCACGTGAAATTTTGGACTCTCGTGGTAACCCAACCATCGAAGCAGACGTTATCTTAGCATCTGGCGTAGTTGGCCGTGCATGTGCACCATCTGGTGCTTCAACTGGTTCTCGTGAAGCTTTAGAACTTCGTGATGGCGATAAAGCACGTTACTTAGGTAAAGGTGTTAAAACTGCTGTGAACAACGTAAACACGTTAATCCGTGACGCGTTAGTGGGTAAATCAGTATTCGAACAAAAAGACATCGATAATACGATGATCGCTTTAGACGGAACTGAAAACAAAGAAAAATTAGGTGCGAACGCAACTTTGGCAGTGTCTTTGGCTGCTGCGCGTGCTGCTGCTGACGAAAAGAAAATTCCTCTTTTCCAATACATCGCAGACCTTCGTAACAACAGCATTTTAACAATGCCTGTTCCAATGATGAACATCTTAAATGGTGGTTCACATGCGGACAACAACGTTGATATTCAAGAGTTTATGATTGAGCCAGTTGGCTTTACTTCATTCTCTGAAGCGCTTCGTGCGGGTGCAGAAATTTTCCATTCTTTAAAATCAGTTTTAAAGAAACAAGGTTTAAATACTGCTGTTGGTGATGAAGGTGGTTTCGCGCCAAACTTACGTTCAAACGAAGAAGCAATTACAGTTATTCTTGAAGCAATTGAAAAAACTGGCTACAAAGCAGGTTCTGACATTATGCTTGCGCTTGACTGTGCATCTTCAGAATTCTACAAAGATGGTCAGTACATCCTTGCTGGTGAAGGCAATAAAGCATTCACAAACAACCAATTCTCTGACTACCTTGCTGGTCTTGTAAACCAATATCCAATTATCTCTATTGAAGATGGTTTAGATGAATCTGATTGGGAAGGTTGGTCTTACCTAACTTCGATTCTTGGCGACAAGATTCAATTGGTTGGTGATGATTTGTTTGTTACAAATCCTAAAATCCTTCAACGTGGTATCAACGAAAAAGTTGGTAACTCTATCCTGATTAAGTATAACCAAATCGGTACGTTGACTGAGACTTTAGATGCGATCTATCTTGCTAAAGCAAATGGTTACTCTACAGTGATTTCTCACCGTTCTGGCGAAACTGAAGATTCTACAATTGCGGATCTTGCAGTAGGTACTGGTGCTGGTCAAATCAAAACTGGCTCACTTTGCCGTTCTGACCGTGTAGCGAAATACAACCAATTACTTCGTATTGAAGAATTAACGAATGCTATTTACCGCGGTAAAGCTGAGTTTAAAGGTTTAAATTAATCGTTTAGATTATTTTGAATTTCAAAAAACCACTCTGTAAAGAGTGGTTTTTTTTGTTATTAAGCTATGAAATAAAAAGTGTAAATATAATGACTCTAGAATATTCAATAACTTTTGATATTTAACAGTACATGTTTTTAAAAGAAACCAATCAATGTGAATTTGTTTAACATTTGCATATTTAACACAGTTACACATACTACCTTTCTTTGTTTTAGGGTATATTAGTGCTCTAATTTCATGATGTTAACTAAGCCTCAAATATAATGTTAGACGTCTTTAAAACTACTTCAAGTAAAGTGATTTTGCTGGTGGCAATAATTTTAATTGCCATCTTTCAATATCGCTTTTGGCTCGGTGAAGGAGGATATTTCCCTCATCAGGCGCTACTTCAGCAAATGAATCAACAAGCTGAAACAAATGAAGAGTTAAAAGAGCGTAATCGTATTCTGGCTGCTGAAGTATATGATCTAAAAAATGGTGTAGAGGCGATTGAAGAACATGCACGTTTAGATCTTGGCTTAATTAAGCCTCATGAAACGTTTATTCAAATGAGTACAATCAGTACGAATTATAAGCCGATTTACATCGGCCCAAATGCTAACGTAGATTTAAGAACCAATGAGTCTAGACAACCTGAATCTGAACAACCGTAAATTATGGGCTATTATTCCGGCAGCAGGTTCTGGTAGTCGATTTTCCAAATCAGCGTTAAAGCAATATCAAATTATCCAGAATAAAACTATACTTGAGCATACTGTAGAACGTATTGCTCAATTGCCTATTGCTGGCTATGTATTGGCAATCTCAGAGCATGACCAATTTGCTCAGACACTTCAATTTGCTAAATCAGAAATCCTTCATTTCTGCTTAGGTGGTCAGGAGAGGGTTGATTCTGTACTTAACGGTTTAAAGTATTTAACCAATATTGCAGATGAAAATGATCTGGTGTTTGTGCATGATGCTGCTCGACCTTGTGTCAGCTTGAGCAATTTAGAATCTTTGATTCGCCATGTTATCGAATCTAAGCATAGCGCAATTTTAGCAACGCCTGTACGTGATACTTTAAAAAGAGTAGATCAGTCGAGTGCCATTGAAAAAACTGTAGATCGAAGTGCATTGTGGCAAGCACAAACTCCACAATTGTCGACCATTAAATTGCTAAAAACTTCGATTGAACATGCATTAACTCACAAGATCACAATCACGGATGAAGCGAGTGCGCTTGAATATGCTCATCATCCAGTAGATGTGGTGATTGGACGATCTGATAATATTAAAATTACTTATCCTGAAGATTTAGAACTTGCTCGTCTGATTCTTCAGTCACAGTCTGACTCGAAATAATTTAGTTTTATGTTTGGGACTTTGCTTAAATAGCCAAAACATTGTCTTATAATAACGCCACTTAGAATATGCAATTCAGCCAATGATACCTTCACAACAGTACCGTTTTTTGCGTCATGCCTTGAGAGATGGACGAACAATCAAACATGATTCGTCACGTTGGACTAAATTACATTTAGATCCATGGTTACTTGGTTTTTTGATATTAAACGCAGCTTTTGGACTCATGGTTGTTTATAGTGCAACCAATCATGATTCAAGCATGGTGATTCGTCAGGCGACCAGTTTTGGTATCGGTTTTATTTTGCTGTTTATTTGTGCACAAATTCCTCCAAAAGTTTATCAAATTGTCAGTCCTTATCTGTATGCATTTTCGATTGTGCTTCTGCTTTTGGTATTGCTAATTGGTGATGTCCGCTTAGGCGCAAAACGCTGGATTTCTATTCCTGGATTAGGGAGTGTGCAGCCCAGTGAATTTATGAAATTTACGATGCCACTCATGATGGCTTGGTTTTTCAGTCTGCGGACTTTACCACCCAAATTTATGCATATTCTCTTTGCATTATTTCTGATGATGATTCCTTTTGTTTTAGTCGCATTACAGCCTGACTTAAACATTGGATTAATTATTCCCGGAATTTTTGTCATTTTTTTAAGTGGTATTTCTTGGCGTTTGATTGGGGCTGTGGTCGCTGGGTTTGCAGTGGTTGCACCATTATTATGGAATTTCTTTCTACAGGAATACCAAAAAAAGCGAATTTTAACTTTATTTGATCCTGAATCAGATCCGCTAGGTGCAGGGTGGAATATCATTCAGTCTAAAATTGCGATTGGTTCTGGTGGACTATTTGGTAAAGGTTTTAATGAAGGAACACAGTCTCATTTAGGTTATCTCCCCGAACATCATACAGACTTTATTATGTCTGCTTATGCAGAGGAATTTGGCTTTTTTGGTGTGTTCGTATTATTTGTTATTTTTGCTGCGATCATTATTCGTTGTTTGATTATTTCCATGAACAGCTTCCATAATTTTGGACGTCTTTATGCGGGTGCGGCAGGTTTAACTTTCTTTTTCTTTGTGTTTTTGAACAGTGGAATGGTGAGTGGAATACTTCCAGTAACGGGTGATCCATTACCACTCATGAGTTATGGTGGTACGGCAGTCATTGCAACGCTTGCAGGTATGGGCATTGTAATGTCTATACATACTCATCGCTAAAACATCTGGGGTTGACAGCAAATTTTCAACTCACATTCTGCTTACTCTCACATCTATTGAAACTTTGAGCTTCAATGATTGCTCTAATCAGTCATTACACTTTTATGCTGAAGAAGATGAAAGTGTAGATGGAGGTTGATCTATGCTATTTGAGAGAGTAACTCTAAAAAAATTAACTTATTTCCTCATTTTTTTGTAATAACTAAATTTTATCGATGGTAGAGAAAATTTGAGCTAAACAATGATCTTTGTAACGTTTCCCAAGCTAAAAATTCCTGTCTTAGCTGTTGTCTTAAACTTGGTTATCCATTTGTATAAAAATATTTTTTAAAATTGATTTTCGTAGATGTATAAAAAAATTAACTATGGCATATTAATTGCTGAATAAGAATTAAACGAATATTGCAGGAGAGAGGTCTTCTGTAGATCCGCCGAAGGAGCAACGACCCCG
Organism: Acinetobacter sp. 24-47-62; assembly: GCF_056779765.1. Lineage (NCBI taxonomy): Bacteria > Pseudomonadati > Pseudomonadota > Gammaproteobacteria > Moraxellales > Moraxellaceae > Acinetobacter > Acinetobacter sp. 24-47-62. The sequence continues at coordinate 195,298 of NZ_JBWYIN010000001.1, read as the reverse complement.
GAATCTCTCAGGCAAAAGGACTGTAATTATTCTCAATCATCTGGAGAGAAGTCTAATGATGTTTAGACTCACCGAAGGGGATGGAAATAATCATATGTTATGAAGATTTCCGAAGCTCTCAGGTACCGTGACAGATGGGGCATTGAAAATATAAAATTTTCAAGGAGCTTTTATGTCACATATTATGGTGATTGGTGCTGGCATTACAGGAATAACCACTGCCTACGAATTGTTAGAACTTGGTTATCAAGTCACGATTCTTGATAAAAACTTATACCCAGCAATGGAGACTTCATTTGCGAATGGAGGTCAACTCTCTGCATGTAATGCAGAGGTGTGGAATCAGAAAGCAACGGTACTGAAGGGTATCAAGTGGATGACCCAAAAAGATGCACCATTATTACTCAACCCATCTTTTGATTTGCATAAATACGCTTGGCTGATTGAATTTATGGGTAATATCAAGCATTACGAAGCCAACACACAAGAAACGGTAAGGCTGGCATTATTGGCAAGAAAACGGCTATTCGAAATTGCACAGAAAGAAAATATTCAATTCGATTTGGAAAAGCGTGGAATTTTGCACTTTTATCATAATCAGCAGGATTATGATGTAGCAATAAGAGTGAATGATTTGTTATGCAAAGGTGGATTAGAGCGTCACGCTGTTACAAATGGAGAAATTCACAGTATTGAACCAAGTTTGAAGGGAGAATATTACGGTGGTTTTTATTGTCCTGACGATGCCACAGGAGATATACACAAATACACCACGCATTTAGCCCAAGTGGTGGCGAATAAAGGTGGGAAATTTTTATACGGTGTAGAAGTTGAAGATTTAAATCTGGATCATTCAACAGAACAAGTTTCAGCTAAATATCGCGCTTGTGATCCTAAAAGTAGAGATATACCCGATGGATTTATTCAAGCTGATGCAATGGTCATTTGTGGTGGAGTTGGAAGCTATCATTTAGCACAACAGGCTGGAGATCGTGTCAATGTTTATCCAGTAAAAGGGTACTCGATTACAGTTCAGTTGAATGATGAACATAGCCAACAACATGCACCATGGGTAAGTTTATTGGATGAAAGTGCAAAAATTGTGACGTCGAGATTAGGTCGAGATCGTTTAAGAATTGCTGGTACTGCAGAATTTAATGGCTATAACCGAGACATCCGTATGGATCGCATACAACCTTTGGTTCATTGGGTGAATCGTAATTTTGATATTTCAACTGAGCATTGTGTCCCTTGGGCTGGATTAAGACCGATGATGCCGAATATGATGCCAGTGGTAAGACAAGGGAAGCATCCGAGAGTCTTTTATAATACCGGTCATGGGCATCTGGGTTGGACGCTGTCAGCTGCAACTGCTGCAATGATCTGTTTAGAAATTTCACAGAAAATAGCGGCTTAATGAAAAGCCACAATAGCGTGAAAACTATTGTGGCAAATACATTTATAGTCGAGTGAAAACTTGATCTGCATTCAAACGAGATTTAGGTAATTTGGCATTAAAATCTTTTTCACTTCGATAACCAAGTGCCAATAGCACTGATGGAATCAGGCCTTTTGCGTCAAGATTTAACTCTTCAGCGATAATTTTTTCATCGAATCCTCCAATTGGAGTGGCATCGATACCTTCTAAACCTGCAGCAAATAAGGTTTGCCCAAGTGCAATAAAAGTTTGATTTTCAGACCAGCGCTGGATATCGCCTTTTTCGTTGCGATAATAATCAACATAGCCTAAGCGCGTATCTTTTTGAGCTTGTTTTGCTTGGTCATCTTTAAAACGACCACTGATTTCATCTTGATTTAATAATCGATCTAGATGAGAGTCTGTAATGTCTTTATGCGTACAAAACAGAATGGTGTGTGAAGATTCAAGGACTTTGGGTGCATTATAAACATACTTACCAACCAGTGCTTTAGCAATGCGCTGTTTGGCTTCATCAGTTTCGATGACAAAGAAATGCCACGGTTGAATATTGATAGACGAAGGTGCGAGCCTTAAAGATTCCAATAATTTTTCAAACTTTTCTTGAGGGATCTTTTTTGAAGAATCGTATGCTTTGGTGGTGTAGCGAGATTGGGAGATGTTTAACAAATCCATATTATCCTCCGATTATTCACAATATATTCATCTAAAAATTTTAAATGACTCTGAACTTAAATATTTTCTATAGTTGATGCTAAATGATATGAAAAATCTGACTTGTCTTTAAATCAATAGGCATATTTTAAATCAGTATATTTTTCTAATGACATTGCAATTTGTTGGTTGATAAATGCGTGCACATCTTCTTCAGTCATAGGTTGACCATTCTTGCTGATATTATGTTCGATCGGTGCTTGGTCTGCGGCCTTAATTTTGTAGACAAGGTGGGTGATCAATTCGTAATCGTTATTATGGTTTACGATGTTAGTCACATATTGATATGAATGCTCAAAGTTGAGATCTTGATGGGAAAATATAAATTGTTCAAAGATTGTCAATGCGGCGCCATCAGCAAGATTTTTGAGTTCATCAATAATTGTGGCATCTAGGCGTACATCATAACGTTCAGAGATTGCTTTACCATCGATTAATAATGACACTTTATCATCTTCATGGTGTTGAACAGTAATATTGCTGAAATTAGACATGACAAACTCACGAATTGAATTGAGTCGTTATTATCATATGCAGAAAAACTTAAAGCAAAACATACTGATTAATATTCAAACATTGAGTGAAATTTCAATTTAAAGGTTGATGAGATCATTATAAAAATAGAGGAACTAATAAGACCATGTTTTCAGTGTCAGATCATTGATTGACTGCTTAGAGAATTTCGATTGATTAATTTCCAAAATTTGAGCTTGATCCAAACGCCAGTCGCCTAAGACAATTCTTCTTTTATCTTGAGAGATATGGATTTGAGGGCGATGCGTATGACCATGAATTAGTAAATCAACTTCTTTCAATGCATCGTGGACAGCATCTTGATTTACATCCATGACATCATAAGATTTAAATTCTTTTGATTCGTGGCTTTTTTTTCTAAATCCATTTGCAAGTTGAGTACGAAAAGAAAGTGGGGTTTTCCGCAGTATCCAAATGAGGAGTGGATTTCTGATTATTTTTTTAAAACGTTGATAGGCGACATCGTCTGTACATAGCGAATCACCATGTTCTATACGAATTTGGACGTCATTTATTTTTAAGTTAGAGACTTCGGACAATAAGATGCCATCAAATTTATTTAAAAAAAATTGATTCAGCGCAAAATCACGATTGCCGACAGAAAATAGAACTTGATTTCCCTGTGCAGTAAATCTTTTTAAGCGTTCAACGATTTCATCGAGCCAAGGAGCTGTATAGTCATCACCAATCCATGCATTAAACCAATCACCTAAAATATAGAGTTGGGTTTGCTGGTCTTGATAATGATCTAATAAATCTAAAAACCCTCGAACGAGTCGAGGGTGTTCAGGTGACAGGTGTAAATCTGAAATAAACAGATAGGTCACTTAATATTCCTTATTTGCCTACATCCCCATCAACTTTAGATGGGGAAACGATCCCTTGAACATGATATTCGTTTTAAAGCAGTGCTTGAAAACTTAATAAGTTAGGGAGTAGGTTTCTTATTCAGAGAGAATTTTAGCAGATTCGATCACAACGTTTTCTAGTGGAACGTCAGCGTGGTAGCCACGGTTGCCAGTGCGAACACTTTTGATTTCATTAACAACGTCCATACCTTCTACAACTTTACCAAATACTGCATAACCCCAACCTTGAGCTGTTTTACCCGTATGGTTAAGGAAAGCATTGTTTTTCACGTTAATGAAGAATTGTGCAGATGCTGAGTGAGGAGCTTGAGTACGTGCCATAGCAATCGTACCTTCGTCATTGCTTAAACCGTTGTCAGCTTCATTTTCAATAGAATCGCGAGTTGCTTTTTCTTTGAAGTTTTCATCCATGCCACCGCCTTGGATCATGAAACCGTCAATTACACGGTGGAAAATTACGCCATCATAAAAACCATCACGAACGTACTCTAAAAAGTTAGCAACAGTTTTAGGTGCTTTTTCAGAGTTAAGCTCTAGAACAATACGTCCTTTATTGGTGTTTAATTCGACTTGAGGAAAACTCATTCTATAATCTCCTGATCATGGACAAAAAGCCATGGGTTTGTGGTTGAGAGAAGCATAAGCAAACTGTAAACTACAAGGCAAGCAAAAACGTTATTTTCTTTGTTAATAATATGAAGATAGCGTTTTAATTATCCTATTTTATCTTATAGAAGTGATTTATCAACTATGAAGCCGAATGATGTTGTTTCATCCCTGCCAAATACCCCGACGACTAACAATCCATCAGTCGATGCTGCGCAGCAAGAACAACAACCGGGCTTAGACTTTGTACGTCAAGTAATTACAGAAGATCTTGCAGCAGGGCGTACAGATAAAGTCGTGACGCGCTTTCCACCAGAGCCTAATGGTTATTTACACATTGGACATGTTAAAGCGATTTGCCTGAATTTTGGTATTGCAGAAGAATTTTCTGGTTTATGTAATCTTCGTTTTGACGATACAAATCCAGATGCAGAAGAACAAGAATATGTAGATGGTATTGCGAACGATGTTAAATGGCTCGGTTTCGACTGGAATGGTGAACCACGCTACGCATCAAGTTACTTTGATCAATTGTATCAATGGGCGATTCAATTAATTAAACAAGGTGATGCATATGTCGATTTGCAATCTCCTGAAGAAATTAAGCTGAATCGTGGAAATTTTGTAGAACCAGGTAAAAATTCTCCGCAACGTGATGCAACGGTTGAAGAAAACTTAGCACGTTTTGAACAAATGCGTAATGGTGAGCTTGGAGAAGGCCAAGCAGTACTTCGTGCCAAGATTGATATGGCATCACCGAATGTACATATGCGTGATCCAATTCTTTACCGTGTTTTACATTCTGAGCATCATCAAACAGGCGATACGTGGAAAATCTATCCAATGTATGACTATGCTCATCCTTTGTCTGATGCGATTGAAGGCATTACGCACTCGTTATGTACGCTTGAATTCCAAGACCATCGACCGTTCTATGATTGGGTTGTCGCTAAGGTAAATTCTCCAGCAGTTCCACGCCAGTACGAATCAAGCCGTTTGAATGTTGATTACACCATCACCTCAAAACGTAAATTACGTAAGCTGGTCGAAGGTGGTTACGTCAATGGTTGGAATGATCCTCGTATGCCTACAGTCGTGGGAATGCGTCGTCGTGGCTTTACTCCAGAAGGCTTACGTGATTTCTGTAAGCGTGTGGGCGTATCTAAAACTGATGGTATTGTCGATGTTGCAATGCTTGAATTCTGCATTCGACAATCATTAGAAAATACTGCTGCACGTGGTATGGCGGTACTGAATCCTCTTAAAGTGACATTGACCAACCTTCCAGAGGATATGGATTTAACACACGCACGCCATCCAAATGTTGATATGGGTGATCGTGTAATTCCACTGACTTCTGAATTGTATATTGATCGTAAAGATTTTGAGGAAGAGCCGCCTAAAGGGTTTAAACGCTTAATTCCTGGTGGTGAAGTCCGTTTACGTCATGCTTATGTGATTAAATGTGATGAAGTGATTAAGGATGAAAATGGCGAAGTTGTTGAACTTAAATGCTCTATCGATCCGCATACTTTAGGTAAGAATCCAGAAGGTCGTAAAGTCAAAGGTGTTATTCATTGGGTATCTGCAAATAAAGGGATTCCTGCTGAAATTCGTATTTATGATCGTCTATTTACTGAAGCCGCACCTGATGCGGACGATGATTTCTTAGCGAATTTAAATCCAGATTCTCTAAAAATTGTTCAAGCGGTAATTGAGCCTGCTTTAGCTCAAGCGAAACCTGAAGATCGATTCCAATTCGAACGTGAAGGTTATTTTGTCGCTGATCAATTTGATCATACTGTTGAAAAACCTGTCTTTAACCGTATTTTGGATTTAAAAGATAGTTTTAAGCCTGCAAAATAAAGTTTGGTAATATCAAAAAAAGCCTGATTGATTCAGGCTTTTTTTTATTCAAATTTAGGTTAATAAATAATTTTTGTGATTAAATTCACATGATTAGATAAAGGTGAGTATTTAAGAATAATTTAATAAGTTATAAATAAAAACTAAAATAACATTATATTTCAAATATATATTTGACTATTTGGATTTTCAAGCGCATATTTAATTCAACCGAAAGGTTAATTTGAAACTTTGTTTTCCTCGAAACCCTGCTTAAGCGGGGCTTTTTTTTGCTTTAGTTTCTGATGTTGCTGTAAAGCGATATACACAGGGCCTTTCAGTTTGCGCTGATCATTTAACTTTTTCTTAATATAAAATACCAAAGCAAAACAGGTGGTTGCTAAAGTTAAAAGAAGACTATTTAAGTAGCTCATGAGTGAGCTGATATAACCAATAGTGGTGAGTCTATTCATCATTTTGATGACTTGTGGACTACTTTCGATGCCCGTGATCGCCCAAGAACATAAGTGTTCACAATTATTAATAATGAGATGATAGTTATTTTCATGCATTCGAGAGCGCATTCGTCTTACGACAGCACGACCTGAATATTTGGGGGTGCTATAATGCCGAATCGTAATTTTTTTGCCATGTGCAAATTTTTGCAGAGATGTAATTTCGATCGGATGTTTTTTAAAGAGATGAGCAAAACCTGAATAATGAATAACACGACCCTTACCCACATAAATACCATGATGTGAATAACCAAAATGCTTAACAATTAAGTGAGCACCAAGAGGGAATGTTTTGACGTGTTTATGCCGCATTTATAAAATATTCCAATAACTTTACAGATGTACATTTATTGAAAGAGAGTCCACAGTATAACCGAATTGGAAATAAATAATGAGGTATAAATACAATATAAGCACCCTAAAAAAGGTGCCTAAATTTTTTATTCAAGTCAAATGAAGTTATGAGAAGAAAGCATTTTGTGCTTCACAATTTTTAATTGCATCTTCTTTAGGAAGCTGTTGAATTTGCTCTTCAAACTCGATTTTTTGACGATCTATGGCAGTTTGAGGAATACCGCTCTCTTTCGCTAATTTTTCAATGTTGCCCCAAACTTCCTCACATGCTGAAGGTAGCTTAGTACAACCACTAAGCGATATGAAAGTCGCCCCTAAAATAATGAATAGAATATTTTTCATTGAATCCCCAAATGTATTTTTAATTATCCTATGAGCTTATCTTAATTGAACATTTTTAAATTGAACAGAAAATTTATCATAAAAAAAGCACTGTCTATGCAGTGCTTTTTTTCTTTACTGAAGGGTGATTTTGTTACTCAATAAATCAGTAAGATCTTTTTTTGAATAGCCACGCGAAATAAGAACTTTTTTGATTCCGCGGATTACATCTTCATCTGATGCCTTTTGTAAAGCCTCGATCAACTGATCGTTAGTCTTACATGAACAATCATTTTCAACACAAGCAATTTGATTTTTATGCTCGTTCTGCTGCGAATCTGATGAAAACAGCTTTTGCCAAAAACTCATAGAGCCTTCATTTGCAACCAAAGATAGGTCGAAATATAGTCGATTTAAAATTTAATGCAAGTTTGTAACCGTGATTTAAGGCTCATTTTAAAATAAATATTTCGATGATAAACCTAAAGTTTAACGAAATTATGACATTGAAAAATTAAATATTTCTTTATTTATATGATTTCTAAGTGAAATTCAAAAAGAATAAAAAATGGACAGTGTAAGAACTGTCCATTTAGTAAGAAATAAATTGTTTAAATTTTCTCTAAAAGAACGCCTGACTCGACATGGTGGGTATAAGGAAATTGATCGAACAGCGCAAATTTAGTGATTTTATGAGTTCCCGATAACATCTTTAAATTGTCGTGCAAAGTATCTGGATTGCATGAAATATAAATAATACGGTTAAAGTGTTGAAGTAGCTTCAAGGTATCATCATCAATGCCTGCACGAGGTGGATCTACAAATACAGTATCGAAGTCATAACTTTGAATATCAATATTGGCTTCTTGTAAACGTCTAAACTCACGTTCTGCATTGAATGCTAAGGTAAAATCTTCAGCTGAAAGGCGAGCAACTTGAATATTATTAATTTGATTTTGCTCAATATTCCATTGCGCTGCATAAACTGATGATTTAGCCAGTTCTGTTGCTAGAACGCGATTAAACTTTAGCGATAATGGAAGGGTAAAATTACCATTACCGCAATAAAGCTCTAAAAGATCTTTATCACTGGTTTGAGCTGCATTACATGCCCACTCCAGCATTTTTTGACAAACTTGCGCATTTGGTTGCGTGAAGCTACTTTCAATTTGCTTATATTTGAATTTACGGTCAAATACTTGTAATTCTTCAACTACATATTCATCCGTCAATACAATTTTTTGACCACGGCTGCGACCAATAATCTTAATATTGAGTTTTGAAGATAAATTTTTTGCTAGTTGTTCCCAGTCTTGATCAAGCGGACAACGATAAATCAATGAAACCAGCATTTCACCGTTCAACGTAGAAAGAAAATGTACTTCAAACAGACGCTTAGAGAGCACTGCATTTGATTTTAGTTCAGACAGGAGAACTGGCATTAAATCATTAATAGATTTATCCGCGATTGGAAACTCATCAACACGTACAACTTTCTTTTGAATACCATCTTCCGCGCGTTCAAACATGGCATAAAACATATCATCTTCTGTATGCCAAATACGGAACTCAGCTCGCATACGGAAATGTTTTTCAGGAGATGAAAAAACTTCTAGTTCAGGTGGTTGATATTCAGCAAATTGATTGCGGATACGTTCAATTTTTGCATCAAGTTGTTGTTGATAAATAGAAGTCATAAAAATCTAAAAAAACTAGCACAAAGCAGAGTGAATGGTAGCAAATAATAAGCCAACATTCTTCTAAATCTTTGTGCTGTTGTGACTATCTTTTGGTGAGGTGCTCAACTAAGTAGTCGATGAACACACGTACAGCTGGTAATAAACCACGGCGAGAAGGGTAAACCACATGAAAAATACCGTGTGGTGCATTCCAGTTAGGCAGAACCTTAACAAGACGCCCATCTTTAATATAATCTTCAACAATACTGTCTGGGAGTAATGCTACCCCACAATTGTCACTTGCAAGTTGTGCAAGCATAAGTAAGTCAGAGCCCATCACGACTGAACTCACTTTGACTTTAATCGATTTGTTGTTTGAATCATGTAGTACGAGTTGTTGATCAGTATGTTCATCAACCATACTTAATATTCGATGATTTGAGAGTTCTTCAGGTTTTTTGATAGATCCAAATTCATTGAGATAAGCCTGGCTGGCGAAAAGATGTTGTTCAATATTTTCAAATTTTCGAATGACCAAACTTGGGTCATCATCCAAACTTGAGCGAACACGAAGCGCTAAATCAATTCCTTCATTGATGATATCGACACGTCGATTAGTAACCATCAATTGAACTTTGATTTCAGGATACTGCTTAAGGAAATTTGGCAGTATTTTGGTCATTTCATGCTGGGCAATTGATACGGGTAAACTGACACGAATTAAGCCTCTTGGTTGTTCACTTAAATGATCTACCAAATCATGAGCAGATTGGGCAGCATTCATCATTACTTGCGCATGGCGATAAATGTTCATCCCAATATCAGTGACAGCAAAATGACGTGAACTACGTTGAATAAGCCTTACACCGAGATTTTCTTCTAAATTATAAACACGTCGACTCAATTTTGATTTGGGAATGTCAGTTGCTCGCTCGGCAGCGCTAAAACCACCATGTTCGACAACAAGGGCAAAGCAATAAAAATCATCTAAATCTGAAAGCATGGATTCATTCCATATATGCGACGTTTTGTTAAAAAATACATTATTGTTCTGAATAGTCAATTGAGTTGCTGTGTTTTCTCTAAAATCTAAGGTTGTTATATGTAGTAATGAATAAAGAGGGCTATTTAAAAATCTAAAAGCAATGGTTAAACTTATGTTTTATAGCACGTAATACTTAAGGTTGACATGGCTTATACAACAATTGAACTTCAAGATCCTCAAGAAAATGTACAGTGCCCGCATTGTCAACACGCTGTTATCGACTGGAATGAAGAGCAATATATTCAACCTTGTGATCATACATTGTTTATTGCTATGGACTTGGGATTTGAATTTATTTCAGATGAATTTGAAGCAACTATGCCTCGCACAGTAGATGAAATTCATGCAGATGATGAAAACTCGGATGTGTTTACTGAGATTACACGTTCTGATTTAGCTCAGTTTAAAATTTATAAAGTTGCATTGGGTGTCGAAAACCTCAATCGTTATATTGGTTTCCAATCATAATTTTTTTAATCACACGCATATGGTGAAAAGACTTGGAGTTACCTTGAGTCTTTTAATTTCTTTGTATTGGGTTATTGATTGCAAAGTTCTAAGTTTGTGTTAATTCATGATAAGTTCAATGCTTTGCATAAAGAAATCATGGCTATCATAAAACGCACTTATGGCTATAAACATCCGATCTATTTTGGATTGGTTCGTGTTTTATCGATCAACTTCACCTTAGATCCAAGTGAATTCTATCTAACCCACTTGGATTTCAGCATTAGGATGACTCAACCTGCTTTTTTTAGGGGTTGCAATTAAATAAGCCAATGTCAAAGGACCGAGACGACCCGCAAACATCAGTATCATGAGCATATATAAACTTGCAGGTTGTAATTCTGAAGTAATACCTCTAGATAATCCGACTGTACAAGCCGCGGAAACAGCTTCAAATAGTAAATCTAGAAAACGTTTATTAGGCTCTAAAATTAACAGCGTAAAGAAACCAATGAAAATGAGCATAGCAGTTATGCTAATGACCGCAAGAGCTTTATAGGTGACCGTTGCGGGAATCGAGTGTTTAAAAACAGTGACTTCGTCAGCTCGTCTCAAAAACGTGATCACACTCAATACAACAATAATAAATGTACCTACTTTAATACCACCAGCAGTACTTAAAGATCCGCCTCCAATAAACATTAATAGCATAGTCACCAAGGTTGCTGGATCGCTCATACTGGCCATATCAATACTATTAAATCCAGAGGATCGCGGTACTGTGGCATGAAACCAAGCATTTAATGCTTGGTCTCCAATTGACATTGGGGCGAGGGTCAATGGATTATTTGCTTCTAAACACCAAATCATAATAAAGGCAAATAGATTGAGTCCTGCGATGGTAGAAAGAATGAGTTTGCTGTTGGTTGAGAGTTTTTTCCACTTATGAGCGCGTTTGATATCCATAAGTACCACAAAACCTATTCCACCAATGATATACAACATACTGATGGTCAGAGTTACAGCATATTGACCTGAAAAGCTCATTAAACTGTCTGGAAAAAGAGAGAAACCACCATTATTAAATGCTGAGATACTGTAAAAGGCTGCATAAAACAGAGCATCACTAAAATCGTAGTATTGAAGCCACGTAAATGTCAGGATGAATGTTCCAATCCCTTCGAAAAATAGAGAATACAATAAGACGGCTTTAATAGTGAAAGAGGCCCTTGCTAAACTGGTTTGACCAATTGTTTCTTGAGCCATCACTTGTTGCTTTAAACCGAGTTTAGTGGAAAGGCTTAAAGCAGCCAAAATTGCGAAGGTCATGAACCCTAAGCCACCACATTGGATGAGTAGCATAATGATGAACTGACCAAAAGTCGTATATGCTTCGCCAATATTGACCACAGAAAGTCCCGTAATTGTCACTGCGGATGTGGCAGTAAATAAGGCTTCTAGCCAAGAGACATTTCCTTCGTGAGCAAAGGGAAGTTTTAGCAGTAATGTTCCAATGATAATAAAACTGAGAAAGCCCAAAGCAAGCAAACTTGGTGGACTCAAATTAATACTTTGCATTTTTTTATTGATCAATTGATCATAAAATTTCATCATTTCGAAATAAATCTCGATGAGAGTTTACGTAAAAGATTGACAGGACCTTCAACAATTAAAATGTCATTTTTTTGCAGTAATGTACCAGGTGCGATGTCATAAATTACATGTGTGCCACGTTGTAATAATAATGTTTGTACGCCGTCGCTATGTTCCATGATGTCTTTAAATTCTACACCTTGTAGTTTTTCACCCACTTCCACTTTGACAATATAACGGTCATCATTCAACGCCATATAGCGTCTAACCATTGGATAGCTTAATGATTGTGCAACGCGAATACCCATGTCTTCTTCTGGATGAATAATTTGACCAATACCGAGATGCGTCAAAATCATATGATGGGCTTTCGATTTTGCTTTTACTAGGATTTTTTCTACGCCTAAATTTTTAAGGTTGAGGACACATAGAATACTGGCCTCAATATCTTCTCCAATTGCGACAACGACGGCATCGCAATTCTGTACATTCAGTTCTCGAAGTACATGTTCATCTGTGGCATCGGCGATGACAGCATGACTGATGTTATCAGAGATATTTTCAACGTATTTTTTTTCAGTATCGATTCCAATCACATCATGTTTTAATTGAGTGAGTTCTAATGCAACTGTACCGCCAAAGCTGCCTAAGCCAATTACTGCAAATAGCGCCATTGAATATCCTAAAATTTAAAAGATCAGAAAGTAATGATTTGATTTTAATTTCGCTTTGAGTGAGTTTATCTTGTTGATCTGAGTTGATTCAATTCATTTGTTGAGGATTATTTGTGATCGCTATAAAAATAGTAAATCGTAATTGAAATCAATGTCCATGAAAGTGCTAAGTAAATATAAGTTAAATGAATATGATCGATCATAAAGTTAGCATGAGCGAAACTTGTCATGAGCACAATTGCCATCATATATATCAACGTCATACGATAACGATAAATAGGAGCTAATCCCAACATGATATAGGGTAGTGCTGCATAACCTAAAAAAATAAAAACTTCGAGGAATTTGCTTAAGGTGGTAACTTCAGGATATAGATATTTCGAAATAAACAGAAGTGCGGAAAAGATGATCCACATGAGAAAAGGAATTACTACAAAACTGAACCATATTTGCATGATTTATCTTAATATCTAAAATTTTAAAGTGATCGTTTTTTCTATCTTTCGATTTTAATTGTATATCAATTATTGAATTAAAAAAGCCTGTCAAAATGACAGGCTGTATTGATTTTATTTGAGGAAACGTTGATAACCAAGATTATTGGTAATTTCTTCGTATGGATAATTGATACTTTCTAACGTTTCAACTAAACCATCAGGGTTTTGTTGTGCATCTTCAGCTTCGAGTCCAACCAATACACGACCTTCAGCCGCACCATGATTACGATAATGGAACAGGGTAATGTTATGCGTTGGACCAAGACGTTCCAAGAATGTTAATAATGCACCTGGACGTTCAGGAAATTCAACGCGGAATAAACGTTCATTTTCAATATCAGCATGACCACCGATCAGGTAGCGAATATGTAATTTGGCAACTTCATCGTCAGATAAGTCATCCACATCATACTGAAACTTTAATGTCTCGAATATTTCTTGACGTTCTTTTTCGCCGCTTTTTAAACTAATTCCAACAAATACTTGCGCTGCAGTCGCACTACTTGCACGGTAGTTGAATTCAGTAATATTTCGACCTTGAAGGGCACGACAGAAATTGAGGAATGCACCTTTTTGTTCAGGAATCGTGACAGCAAAAATAGCTTCTTTACGTTCACCTAATTCAGTTCGTTCTGCAATATAACGTAAACGGTCAAAGTTCATATTTGCACCGCATACAATTGAAACGATGTTTTTACCTTCTAAGCCGTGCTCAGCCACATATTTTTTAATCCCTGCAAGTGCCATCGCACCTGACGGCTCAACAATACTACGGCATTCATCATAGGTGTCTTTAATTGCTGCGCATATTTCATCAGTATTCACAAGAACAACTTCTGGTTCTACGATTGGACCTGAATTGTCAGATTTTTGCAGACGAATCACTTCAAAAGGTTTTTCACCGATTTGCGCCACAGCTGTACCATCGGCGAATAAACCAACTGAAGGAAGAATCACACGTTGATTTGCTTCTAAAGCGGCTTTTAAACAAGCTGACTCGTCATATTCCACAGGAATAACTTTTACATGCGGTGCAACATCACCAAGGTAAGCAGCAACACCTGCAATCAAACCGCCACCCCCAACGGCAACGAATACATAATCCACATCTCGCCATTGACGTAAAATTTCATTGGCAATTGTACCTTGACCAGCCATAACGAGTTCATCGTCATAAGGCGGAATAAAAGTCATTCCTTCTTCTTGTGCACGTTGAATTGCGTATTTATTTGCGATGTCAAAAGAATCACCATGAAGTACGACCTCACCACCTAAGCGCTTTACTGCTTGGACTTTAATGTCTGGTGTTGTCTTAGGCATCACAATAATCGCGCGAATTCCTAATTTTTTTCCTGAGAGAGCTACACCTTGAGCATGGTTACCAGCAGAAGCGGTAATGACACCTCGTTCTAGTTGAGCTTTAGGAAGTTGGCTGATTCTGTTGTAGGCACCGCGGAGTTTGAAAGAGAATACGGGTTGTAGGTCTTCACGTTTAAAACGAATATTATTATTAAGACGTTCACTAATTCGTGGTGCCGCTTCGAGTGGGGTTTCGATAGCAACGTCGTATACCGTTGCTTGTAAAATTTGTCGAACCAAACGAGACAGCATGTTAATTTTCCATCTAACAGTTTAAAATAGGCGCTTATTGTAACAAACCATAAGGCTTAGCGGTTTAAAATAACTGCAAAAGTCCAAATTAGTTGAGTGAAGTCATGAGTCTATATGCAACCCAAGATGAGAAAAAACAAGCAGCAGCACAAGCAGCTTTAAAACACTTACCGAAAGGGGGCATTTTAGGCGTAGGCACAGGCAGTACTGTTAACTTTTTGATTGATTTACTTCCTGAACTTCAATTAGAAGCCGCAGTTGCAAGTTCGGAAGCGACTGCGCAGCGTTTGAAGAAGCTGGGTATTGAAGTGGTAGATATGAACTCAGTGGGTGGTCTTGATGCATATGTAGATGGTGCAGATGAGATTGATCGTCATATGCACATGATCAAAGGTGGTGGTGCGGCATTGACACGTGAAAAAATCGTGGCATCGATTGCAAAAAAATTCGTCTGTATCGTAGATGATTCTAAATGGGTAGATCAGTTGGGGCGTGATTTTCCACTTCCTGTTGAAGTGATTCCAATGGCACGTTCTGCTGTGGCTCGTAAAATTGTCTCTTTAGGTGGCGACCCAGCGTACCGTGAAGGTGTAGTGACCGACAATGGTAACGTGATTTTAGACGTGCATAACTTAAATATCTTAAATGCACTTGAGCTTGAAAAAACATTGAATGATATCCCTGGTGTGGTATGCAACGGTATCTTTGCTTTGAATAAAGCAGACATTGCGATTGTTGCGACCAACAACGGTATTGAAGAGCGTACAGCGATTTAATTTTAACTCCTTGACGAGCTAGTCTCCCTAAACTCCCTCTTTTTAAATAGAGGGGCTTTTCTTCCCCCTTTCTTAAAGGGGGGAGATGGGGATTTAATAATTAAAGAATAACAATGACTTTATCCGACCTTCCTGATATTGAAATCACCAAAAGTATTCGATCGAAAAGACTACGTCTACGTATAGATGGAACGTCAATTCGTGTGACTGCGCCATGGTTTTGTACCCATAAACAAATACAACAGTTTGTTCAAGATTCAGAAGCTTGGATCGTTCAAACTTGGCAGGCACAACAAAGTAAAATTCAACAGATTGATCGCGTTTTACCTTTATCTTTACAGTTATTTAATTTAGAAAATCCTATTCAAATTCAATATATTCAGCAGAAATTCAACTATAAGTTTGATTCAGTGATGAATGAGCTGTGTGTGAGTGATCGTCAGCCTGAACAATATTTAAAAGCCTTTGTTATTGATTATGCTAAACAGCATCTGCCTGTATATCTGGCTCAAGTATCTGATCAGTGTGGTTTAGCTTATCATGGCTGTAAGATTCGTCAGCCAAAAACGCGGTGGGGAAGTTGTACAGCACGTCATGATATTATGTTGAATAGTGCTTTGGTGCTTTTTCCTCAGGAAATAACACGCTATGTTTGTGTGCATGAATTAGCACATACAAAGCATTTTGATCATAGTGCTCAGTTTTGGGCGGAAGTGGCGAAGTATGATCCAGATTTTAAACTTAACCGAAAAAAATTAAAAATAACGCCGTTGCCATATTGGTGGATGCATAATTAATTATTATGCTGGGATTGCTTTGTCGATATTAAAAAATCAATTGTTTAGCGCTAGTCAATTAGTCTGATTTGGCGACTGGTATTCTAAATTTTGGCTATCATGATTGCTCTGTTTGGTTAGTTTGTCTCTAATATGCTCATAAGACGAACTGGTGTGTGTTTTTTGATTCTAATTTTGTCTGTACCTGCTTTAATGCTTTATAGCATCCTCATGTATATTCTACTGAACCCGATTAATCCTATTCACTATCATTGGACGAACTATTTATCGCTTTTTGGCGGGGCTATAGCGTGGTTGATATTATCGATTATGGCAACTTTATGGATAAATCAAAAAAGAATTTCTAAATTGCTTTCCGTGAGTGGAGGGTTATGTTCGGTATGGGGGGTAACTCCTTTTGTTGTGAAACAGGATCCGATCGTATTTTTTGCTCTCCCAGAGTTTATATTTGCACTGTATTTATGCTATTTGAGTTGGCAAGAAAATCAATGAAGTCACATGATAGACTTTATTAGATGCTTAACAGAGCCATCTAAATTATTAAACTTATAAAATAACAGCATTCCCATATGAAAGGGTTCAGAAAGTCACAAGTTCCTGTCATACTACTGCCTGTAACGAATACAGTCATTTAGAGGTAGATATCGTGATTTCAGTTGGTATTGTTGGTGGTACAGGATATACAGGCGTTGAACTTTTGCGTCTTTTGCTGCGACACCCAAATGTTCAAGTGAAAGCACTGACTTCTCGTACTGAGGCTGGTCGTCGTGTCGATGATATGTTTCCAAGTTTACGTGGTCATACCGATCTAGAGTTTTCAGATTTAAGCTTAGATTTATTAAAGTCTTGCGATGTTGTGTTTTTTGCGACACCACATGGTGTAGCGATGAAACACGCTGAAGAATTAGTAGCAGCGAATACAAAAGTAATCGATTTAGCCGCTGACTTTCGTTTGCAGGATTTAGCGCAATTTGAAAAATGGTACGGTATGGAGCATGCTTGTCCAGATCTACTTAAAAATTCAGTGTATGGGCTTTCTGAGCTCAATCGTGAAAAAATTAAACAAGCTCAAGTGATTGGTAATCCTGGTTGTTATCCAACGACAGTTCAAATTGGTTTGGCGCCTGTACTGAGATCTTCAGAAGTATTGGTAAAACCTGAAAGTATTATTATTGATGCAAAATCTGGTGTATCTGGAGCTGGACGCAAAGCAAGTTTAGGCATGATCTATACTGAAAATGCTGATAACTTCAAAGCCTACGGTGTTGCAGGGCATCGCCATCATCCTGAAATTGTTGAAGCGCTTGAAAATATATCGGGACAGAAAGGTGTATTTGACAATATCCTTTTTGTTCCGCATTTGGTGCCGATGATTCGTGGCATGTTATCTACAATATATATCGACTTAACAGAAGCAGGTCAGCAAGCCGATTTGCAAGTAATTTACGAACAGTTCTACCAAAACGAGCAGTTTGTTGATGTTATGCCGGCAGGAAGTTCACCAGAAACTCGTTCTGTTCGTGGATCAAATGATTTACGTATTGCGTTGTATAAACCACAACCAACAAAGTTAGTCATTTTAGTTGCCCAAGATAACTTGGTGAAAGGTGCAGCAGGACAAGCTGTTCAAAACATGAATTTAATGTTTGGATTTGCGGAAAATGCAGGCCTTAACGTGATTGGTTTATTACCATAAAAAACCTTTTTTGACTTCACACACATTTAACTTTGCAGTTAAATGTGTGTTTTGATTTTATAAATTAGAGATGACGATGCAAAACTCAGAATCAAATAATACGTCACAGCATAAAGATGAAAAAAATATCGGTTTTTTTCAATCGAATAAACCCCTTATGGCGGGTGGAATCATCTTATGTGCAGGCAGTTTACTTCTGGGCTATACGGTTGGTCATCGTCAAGGTCTAACTGTAGTTGGTTATGATGCTGACGCGGAACAATTGGTTGAAGTTGTCGAAAAACAAAAAAAAGAATTATCTGAGCTGAATAAGAAATTAAATACCTCAGTTCAAGAACGTGATGTTGCTGTAACTAACTCAAACGATATGTATGCTGCATTAAATCAAGCCAACGCTGAAAAACTTCAAATTGAAAGTCAGAGTGCGATTTTCCGAGAAGTACTGAGACAACGTGGTGGATTGAGTTTAACAGTGCAAAATTTAGCTGTTAAGTCGCTTCCAGAAAATGTATATGAATATCAGGTTGATTTAGTTCAAGTCAGTCCGAATAAACGTAAAGCATCTGGTGAAATTGAAATCAGATTAATTCAAGGTACGGAAGTCTTGGTTGTTCCAATTTCAGAAAAATCATTCAATTTCGACCATTATCAGCGATTAACTGGTCGTTGGACGATGCCAAAAGGCTTTACGCCCCAATTTATTGAAATCCGTGTAAAAGGCTCAAGTGCTCAAACCAAGCGCTTTAGTTGGCAACGTGGTGAAGCAATCGAATCAACCGCTGCATTTGCAGCCGAAGTACCGCAAGCTGCGGCAAATTCTCAATAATAGATTATAGAGTGCTATGCGAAGTAATAAACGTCATAAATGTCTCAATGACATTAAATTATCATTTCAACAATCTGGATTGGTGGATTGGCACTTCAATCCAAGATTGAGTGATGCACAAAATGATGAAGCCGATGGCGATTTAGCTGTAGCAACAGCACCACCGCAATTTAAGCGACCTCCCTTATACAATGTGGTATTGTTGAATGATGATTACACGCCAATGGATTTTGTAATTGAAATTTTACAACAATACTTTGCATTGAATCTTGACCAAGCTACCGAAGTAATGCTAACAGTACATTATCAAGGGAAAGGTATCGCAGGTGTCTATCCTAGAGACATTGCTGAAACCAAGGCGAATCAAGTCAACAATTATGCGCGCTCTCAAAGTCATCCATTGCTTTGCCAGATCGAGCCACAAGAATAAGGGGATCACATGCTCAGTCGTCAATTAGAAGTATCACTGCGTTTGGCTGTTAGCATGGCTCGTCAAAAGAGACATGAGTTTCTTACAGTTGAACATTTGTTACTCGCACTTTTAGATAATGATTCTGCCGTGAATGCACTAAAAGCCTGCGGTGCAGAAATTGTCAGTTTGCGTAAAGAACTTGAAGAGTATGTAGAGCAACATACGCCTAAATTAGGCGATAATGCTGAGCAAGCGCCTCATCCTACAGAAAGCTTTGATCGTATATTGCAACGTGCAATTTTCCATGTTCAGTCTAGTGGTGGAGATCGGACAGTTGAAGGTGCAGATGTACTGGTTGCAATGTACTCAGAACGAGATTCATTTGCGGTTTATTTGCTAAAACGCCACCAAATCAATCGTCTTACTTTAACTCAATATCTTTCACACGGTGCGCGTAAGGAAGATGTTCCAGCTGAAGAAGAAACGGATGACTTAGATGGTGAAAACTCAGCCTCAGCAAATGCAGGTCCATTAGAACTTTATACCCTAAATCTCAATGCAGAAGCTTTAAAGGGTAAAACCGATCCTTTGATTGGTCGTGAAAAAGAAATTGAGCGTGCAGCTCAAATTCTATGTCGACGTCGTAAAAACAATCCGCTTTTGGTGGGTGATCCAGGTGTGGGTAAAACATCCATAGCAGAAGGTTTGGCTTGGCTGATTGTTAACAATAAAGCACCAAAGCCACTGCTGAATGCGGAAGTCTATAGTTTGGATATCGGTGCACTTGTTGCAGGTACAAAATACCGTGGTGACTTTGAGAAACGATTAAAGCAATTGTTAAATGCCCTAAAGAAGAAGCCCGAAGCAATTTTGTTTATAGATGAAATTCATATGATCATTGGTGCAGGCTCAAGTATGGGTAGCACTATGGATGCATCGAATTTAATCAAACCTGCATTGGCAAATGGTACTTTACGTTGCATTGGCTCAACAACGTTTCAAGAATATCGTCAAGTTTTTGAAAAAGATCATGCATTATCACGCCGTTTCCAAAAAATTGATGTTAATGAGCCATCAATTAATGAAACAATTGATATTCTTCGTGGACTCAAGTCTAAATTTGAAGAATTTCATAAAGTTCAATATGATGATGCAGCTCTTGTTTCTGCAGTTGAGTTATCGGCTAAATTTATCAATGATCGCTTCCTCCCAGATAAAGCGATTGACGTAATAGATGAAGCAGGGGCACAACGACGTTTGAGAGCTGATCAAGATAACACTTTGATTACAGTTGAAAATATTGAAGATATTGTTTCGAAAATTGCACGAATTCCACCTAAAACTGTGTCTAAAGATGATAAATCTGTACTTGAGCACTTAGAGCGTGATCTTAAACGAGTTGTATTTGGTCAAGATGAGGCGATTACCGCATTATCCTCTGCAATTAAATTGTCACGAGCTGGGCTTAAAGCACCAGATAAGCCAGTTGGTAGTTTTGTATTTGCAGGACCTACTGGTGTAGGTAAAACTGAGGTAACAAAACAACTTGCAAAACTACTCGGTGTTGAACTAGTCAGATTTGATATGTCTGAATATATGGAACGCCATGCGGTTTCACGTTTAATTGGTGCACCTCCAGGTTATGTTGGTTTTGATCAAGGTGGCTTAATGACTGACGCAATACATAAAAATCCACATTGTGTATTGTTATTGGATGAGATTGAAAAGGCACATCCTGATGTGTTTAATTTATTGCTGCAAGTCATGGATCATGGTTCATTAACTGATAATAATGGTCGTAAGTCAGACTTCAGAAATGTCATTATAGTGTTAACAACGAATATTGGCGCTGAAAGTATTTCCCGTACAAGTATTGGTTTTACAGAGCAAGATAATAGTCGTGATAATCAGGAAGCAATGAAGAAGGCATTTACACCAGAGTTTAGAAACCGCTTAGATGGGGTTATTCAATTTAAAGCTCTACCTACGACAGTAATCGATTCTGTAGTAGATAAATTCCTTACAGAACTTCAAGCTCAACTTGATGACAAAAAAGTTGTTTTAGAAGTAGATCAGTCTGCACGAGATTGGTTAAGTGAAAATGGTTATGATCGTCTGATGGGTGCTCGTCCAATGCAGCGTTTGATTCAAGAGCATTTGAAAAAGCCGCTTGCTGAAATGATTTTATTTGGTGAGCTGGCTGAAAACGGCGGTAATGTAGCAGTAACAGTTAAAAAAGAAGATGGCAAAGCCGTTGGATTAAAGTTGGAAGTATTTGAAGATTCTGCAGCTGAACCAGCATAGTGTGTTATTAATTGTATTAAAGCCCGTTTATTTAAACGGGCTTTAATTTTTGGGTGAAAGTATGGACATACAAGTTACAAAAGTAATATCTACGACAGCTTTATTTTTTCTGACAGCACTGATGGAAATATTAGGGTGTTACTTTCCATATTTGATCCTAAATCAAGGGCGTTCGCATTGGTTGTGGCTACCCACTTTTGTCGCACTCGCTGCTTTTGTGTGGTTATTGACTTTGCATCCAGCAGCATCAGGTCGAATATATGCTGCATATGGAGGTATTTATATTTGTTCGGCATTGTTGTGGTTAAAGTTTGTGGATCAAATGGATCTTACTAAATGGGATATCATTGGTGGCGGAGTGGTTATTTTCGGGGCGCTGATTATCATTTTACAGCCACAAGGCTTAATTCGGTGAGTTGTTATAGGAGAAAGTCTGTTTAATTAAATTAATAATAAATCGACCTTGAATATTTTTGAGAAAAATTTAGAAGCCTATTTAATAAAATTTACATAAAGGCTTTTTAAATAGGCATGAAATAGGCATATATTTTCCGCCTATAATTTTTAAATACTTCAGAGTTTCATCATTATTCGACAATAAACAATGTAATTAGAATAAGGATTTTTCATTTGTCTACAACATATTCCAAGCAAGAAAAAACCAGCCGTATCAAAGGAATTATTGGTGCAGCTTCAGGTAATTTAGTTGAATGGTTCGATTTTTATATTTATGCAGTATTCGCTGTATATTTTACCCAAGCTTTAACTGCGCCAGATATGGATAGTTCTACCCAAGCCATCTATGTGTGGGGTGTATTTGCAGCAAGCTTTTTTATGCGGCCTATCGGTAGTTGGCTTTTTGGTCGAATTGCAGATAAACACGGTCGAAAAAAATCAATGGTCATCTCGATTATATTGATGGCTATAAGTTCTTTCATGTTCGCAGCATTACCAACGTATGAACAAGTAGGTATGGCTGCACCGTTTTTATTATTAATGGTTCGATTGCTTCAAGGCTTATCCGTTGGTGGTGAATATGGTGCTGTGGCGACTTATATGAGTGAATTGGGTTTAAAAGGGCAACGTGGCTTTTTTTCATCATTTCAATACGTAACGCTCACGGGTGGTCAACTCCTTGCAAGTTTATTGGGTGTAATATTCTTGGCATTTATGTCTGAACAGCAACTCTATGATGGTGGGTGGCGAATTCCATTTATTATTGGTGGTGTTGCAGCAATTTTATCTTTATTAGCGAGAAGTAGATTAGAAGAGACTTTATCTAGTGATGAAAGTGATAAAGAAGATTCTGGTACACTTCGTGAGCTTTTTAAAAATCACTGGAAAACTTTCCTTTTGGTAGTTGGTTATACTTCAGCAGGCTCTCTTAGTTTCTATGTGATTACAGTTTACTCAAAAACTTACCTTACCAATATTGGAATAGATCCTAAAACGGTAGGGTTGATGATGACAGCCTGCATTTTTGTACTCATGGTGGCGCAACCATTCTTTGGTGCATTGTCAGATCGTATTGGTCGCAGAAATTCTATGCTGTTATTTAGTGGTCTGATGGCTATATTTATCTATCCAGTCATGGCAATCGGGATGAGATATTTCAGCGAAACTCCATTTATTGTCGCGATGCTACTGATTTTTCTGATGCTATTGCTTAGTTTGTATACCTCTATTGGCGGTATTGTAAAAGCTGAAATGTTTCCTCCGCATGTACGTGCGTTGGGTGTAGGTTTCTCTTATGCGATAGGTAATGCCGTATTTGGTGGTTCTGCACCTTCTGTTGCCTTGCAGTTTAAGGCCGCAGGAATTGAAAATTCATTTTTTATTTACGCGATCATTATTTTAATCGTATGTTTCTTTTGTAGTTGGCAACTTCCCAAAGAACCTAAATATTTAAAAGATGATCATTAAGATTTAGAAAATAAAAAAGCACCCGAGGGTGCTTTTTTAGTGGATGAAATTAATCTTTTTTTAAGCTTTCATTGATGAGGAACTCAACAAGTGCTTTTTGAGCGTGAAGACGGTTTTCAGCTTCATCCCATACCACAGCATTTTTGTGATCGAGCATATTTTCTGAAATTTCTTCACCGCGATGGGCAGGTAAACAGTGCATAAATAAACAGTCTGGATGAGCAAGATCTATTAGACGTTCATTGACTTGAAAATCAGCAAAAGCTTTTTCACGAATTTTTTGCTCTTCTTCTTGTCCCATGCTGGCCCAAACATCAGTAACGATAAGGTCGGCATTCACTGCAGCATCTTCAGCAGAGTCTACAACTTCGGCGCAGTGCGCGAATTCAGAGAGAAATTCAGGTTTTGGTTCATAACCTTTTGGTGATGCAATCTTAAGTTTAAAGCCCCACATATGTGCAGCTTCGATATATGAGTTACACATATTATTACCATCACCAATCCACGCAACGGTTTTGCCTTGGATAGAGCCACGGTGTTCTACGAATGTTTGAACATCAGCAAGCAATTGGCAAGGGTGGTGATCATCGGTCAGTGCATTAATAACTGGGACTTTAGAATATTCTGCAAAACGTGTGACAATATCGTGGCCAAAAGTACGAATCATCACAATATCAAGCATGCTTGAAATAACGCGAGCTGAATCTTCAATCGGTTCGCCGCGACCTAATTGCGTATCCCGGGACGAGAGGAAAATTGCGCTACCACCAAATTGGGTCATACCAGCTTCAAAAGAAACACGGGTACGTGTGCTCGATTTTTCAAAAATCATTCCCATTACTTTACCAACAAAGGGTTGGTAGACTTCATGATTATGCTGCATGCGTTTTAATTCTATAGCACGATCAATAATGCGATTTAATTCTGCAGTTGAAAGGTCACGTAAAGTAAGAAAATGTCGTAGAGCCATGGTTACTCCACAATCATTGTTTCGTCAAAATAGTGAATGAGACGACCAATAATTGTTGGTTGATGAAAAAAAACGAGAATCGACTAATATACTATATGTAAAGAGAATTGCAAAAAAACTAGACTTTTTGGTGCCCATCTAGGAAGCGATCGACAGAATAGCTGATGTATTCGATGGTTTCTTGATCGGTTTCAAGTACTGGTATCCCCATTAAAATTTTCCATTCTAAATTTCTTAAGATTCCAAAATATAATTGAGCAGAAAATAAAGGATTTTCACATTTTAACACACCAAGTTTATGCGCATTTTCTAATGCATTTGCGATCGCTAACTGGATATGTTTAGGGCCTTTTTCGTGCAAATAAAGAGCAAGTTCTGGATTTTTTTGGGATTGCTCAATCACGAGGCGCATAAAGGCAGTATGATCTTCTTTTTTAATGTGGCGATGAAAGTTAAGTAGTGTATGTATCAGATAAGATCTAAAATCGCCATGATCTGGATCATATGCAACACAGATATCTTTAAAAAAGAGTTCACGTCGATAATCACATATAGCAGTAAAAAGGCCTTCTTTGCCGCCAAAATATTTATAAATAGATGCTTTGGAGCCTCCAGCATGTTGAACAATATCATCCAAAGACACAGCATCGTAGCCACGTTCCAAGAATAGCGTATTGGCGCTTAGCAATAATGCTAAACGTCGTTCTTGACCACGGCGAGTATGGGGCATATCACAACCAGAAGTTTCAATATGCGGAAATGGATGTTGCATGCAGTAACAATAGCGAAAAATGAAATTGAAGATGGAGTATAACAAATTAAAGCACTTAACGCCTGACACTCAAAATAATAACAAAATCAAAAAATGAATGATAATTCATTTTTATATGACTAAAGTTTTAGAGCAAAAATACTAAACGGTCATATATCAAACTAAATTTATAGATATACTAAAAACTCGATAATTATAGTAAACACTGTGGAAAGGAATATGACAGAACAATCGTCTGCAGGCTTAAGATTTAGACAAGCATTAGAAGTGGAAAAACCATTACAAATCATCGGAACTGTAAATGCATATGCAGCAATGATGGCAAAACAAGTTGGCTATAAAGCAATTTATCTATCAGGCGCAGGTGTTGCAAACTATTCCTATGGTCTTCCTGATTTGGGAATGACGAGTTTAGATAATGTGCTTGAAGATGTTCGTCGTATCACTGAACGTGTAGATACGCCTTTGCTTGTGGATATTGATACAGGTTGGGGCGGTGCATTTAATATTGCACGAAGTATCAAGCAAATGATCGCTGCTGGAGCTGCTGCTGTTCATATTGAAGACCAAGTTGCGCAAAAACGCTGCGGACATCGTCCGAATAAAGAAATTGTGTCACAACAAGAAATGGTAGACCGTATTAAGGCTGCTGTTGATGCAAAAACTGATTCTAATTTCGTGGTCATGGCACGTACGGATGCGCTGCAAAAAGAAGGGCTTCAAGCCGTCATTGATCGTGCATGTGCATGTGTTGAAGCTGGAGCTGATGCTATTTTTGCGGAAGCGATGACTGATATAACGATGTATAAAACAGTCTGTGATGCTGTAGGTGTGCCTGTGCTAGCGAATATCACTGAATTTGGTGATACCCCTTATTATACGACCGAAGAGCTAGCAGAACAGGGAATTTCTATGGTGTTATACCCATTGTCTGCGACACGTGCGATGCAGAAAGCAGCATTAGAAGTGATGCATTCTATTCGTAAAGACGGCACGCAAGTGAATGTTATTGATAAAATGCAACAACGAAAAGAATTATACGAGTTCCTTGATTATCATACTTTCGAAAACACACTAGATAAGCTATTCACTCAGGAGAAATAAAAAAATGGCTGAAGGAAAAGTATTGACTGGCGCAGGATTGCGTGGACAAGTCGCAGGTAAAACAGCACTTTCAACCGTTGGGAAAAGTGGTGCAGGCTTAACATATCGTGGTTATGATGTTCAGGATTTGGCGGAAAATTGCCAATTTGAAGAAGTTGCATATTTAATTTTCTTTGGTGAACTACCTACGGCACAACAACTTGCGGACTATAAAGCAAAACTAAAATCACTGAGAGCATTACCACAAGCACTAAAAGAAGTGCTTGAGCGTATTCCAGCAGATTCACATCCTATGGATGTTATGCGTACAGGTGTTTCTATGTTGGGTAACTTAGAAACAGAACAGTCCTTTGGTGAACAGCAAGATATAGCTGATCGTATTTTGGCAACATTGCCAGCCATTATTTGTTATTGGTATCGATATAGCCATGATGGTGTTCGTATCGAAGAAAATACTGATGACGACTCAATTGGTGCTCAATTCTTGCATTTATTGCGTGGCGAAAAACCTAATGAATTGCATGAACAAGTCATGAATGTTTCTTTAATTCTCTATGCAGAACATGAATTTAACGCTTCAACATTTACGGCACGTGTGTGTGCTTCGACGTTATCAGATTTACATTCGTGTATTACAGGTGCGATTGGTTCTTTGCGTGGTCCACTGCATGGCGGTGCAAATGAAGCTGCAATGGATATGATTGAGCAATGGAAATCTCCTGAAGAAGCTGAGCGCGAAATGCTGGGTATGCTCGAACGCAAAGAAAAAATCATGGGCTTTGGTCATGCAATTTACAAAGACAATGATCCACGTAATGGGATTATTAAGGTATGGTCTGAGCGCTTGGCTAAGGACGTAGGAGATACTGTTTTATATCCAGTATCAGTACGTTGTGAAGAAGTCATGTGGCGAGAGAAAAAATTATTCTGTAATGCTGATTTCTTCCATGCTTCTGCTTATCACTTTATGGGTATACCAACGAAGCTATTCACGCCAATTTTTGTGATGTCTCGTGTAACAGGATGGGCGGCACATGTGATGGAGCAGCGTGCGGACAACCGTATTATTCGACCAAGTGCAGATTACACAGGACCTGAATTACGCAAAGTTGTACCAATTGAACAGCGTGCTTGAAAAGCATAATAAAAAGCTCCTTCGGGAGCTTTTTATTTTGTTGAGCTGAGTAAAATGGCATCTTGTTTTTCGAAGCCTGTTTCAGTAGGAATACCCATGTAACTAATGACTGCAACGCGATAATTGGGGAAAGTGTAAGGAAATGCGTAAAGTTTTTTGATCTGAGGTAAATTACGATGATATCGAATATTCTCGAATTGTTGACTTTTATACTTTGAAGGATCAGAGCTTTGGCTGAGTTGTACCTGAGATTGGAATTTACTTACTTTAATTTCAGGCACGTTTAACCAAAAATTTCCAGTCTGTTCTCTTTGTCTATTGAATTTTAGTTTAGCAGTCTTGGGACTTAATGGTGTTGGTTTGACAAGGCGAGCTTGAATACTTTGAATTTTGCGTAGCGTATGCTGAATTTCAGTAATGTGATTTCGGCTATTTAATGGGGTATAAATGGATTGAACCTCAATCGCTTTATGTGGGTTTCTGCTGTTGAGCAAATAATAATAGAGTGTTGGTAGTCGACCAGATTCATCATGGTAATGGTGTAAATAATATATTTTATGATCTTTAATATCTGAACCTAGTACTTCTATTGTCTCCGGACCGCTGACTGTGGCAAAGGAGGGTGAAGAAATAAGGCAGAAGATGATACCTAGATAAGTTTTATGCTTTAAGTGATTATTGTTCATTTGGACTCATCTTTTTGTATTTTATATTGAGCATGATTTAAAATTTTAGAATTATGATGAAGAATAGGTTAATCAATTGTGTTGATTAACCTAAATCTAGAAGTTTACTCGGCAGTAGTGCTTACAACTTCATCTTCATCATCTTCAGCAGTATCCATTCCTAATTCTTTTAGCTTACGAGTCAAGGTATTGCGACCCCAACCTAAAAGCTCAGCAGCATGGCGTTTTCTTCCTCGAGTTTGTTGTAGTGCCGCATTAATTAAGGTGCGTTCAAACATAGGCGTGGCGATATCCAATAATTTCATTTCGCCATTTTTGAGTTTTTGTACAGCCCACTGACTAAGCAACTCATCCCAATGCTGAATAGCGATACGATCTGCTTGATTGTGTGGATGATTTGGATCATCAGATTTTTGGATTGGTAGTTGTTTTAACTCAGAAGGAAGATCTTCTGGGTAAACCTCTCGTCCAGTAATCATCACTGTCAACCAGCGACATGTGTTTTCAAGTTGACGTACATTACCTTGCCAAGGCAACTGTTTCATGTATTCAATAGTTTCTGTACGTAAAATCTTTGGACTTACACCAAGTTCTTTACCTGCTCGTGCGAGAAAGTGTTGTGCGAGCATCGGAATGTCTTCCGAGCGGTGAGCAAGTTTAGGAATATGAATACGAATTACATTCAGACGATGATAAAGATCCTCACGGAAGCGTCCATCATGTACTAATTTTTCTAGATCTTGGTGAGTCGCAGCGACAATGCGGACATCAACACGCACTGGAATGTGTCCACCGACGCGATAAAACTCGCCATCAGCTAAAACACGCAATAAACGCGTTTGGGTTTCGAATGGCATGTCCCCAATTTCATCAAGGAATAATGTACCGCCATTGGCTTGCTCAAAACGACCTTGTCGCTGAGTATTAGCGCCAGTGAATGCACCTTTTTCATGACCAAATAATTCAGTTTCAATCAAATCTTTCGGAATGGCAGCCATATTAAGCGCAATAAATGGCTTGCTGCTACGAGGTGAATGACGATGTAATGCATGAGCGACTAACTCTTTACCTGTACCTGACTCACCATTAATTAATACCGTAATGTGTGATTGCGACAAACGTCCAATTGCTCGGAAGACTTCCTGCATTGCAGGAGATTCTCCAATGATCTCAGTTGATTGAATTGGCTGTACGGTTGATTTCGCAGATTCTTGTTGTTGGAGCTTATTAATGTGCATGATGGCACGATTGACAAGTGCTAAAGCCTCATCTATATCAAATGGTTTTGGTAAATATTCAAAAGCACCCGTTTGATAGCTTGATACTGCTGACTCTAGATCCGAATGTGCCGTCATGATGATCACAGGTAGATCAGGATAATGACCTTTGACTTTAGCGAGAAAGGTAAGACCATCAATTCCTGGCATCCGTATATCTGTCAAAATTACATCAGGTGTATCATCAAGTAACTGATTCAGTGCAGATTGAGCTTCTTCGAAACTGGTAACATCTAAACCTTCTTCTTTAAATGTTTTTTCTAGAACCCAACGCATGGCGCGATCGTCATCTATTACCCAAATTTTATTTCGCGACATGGTTTAACTCCCAAGGTATATAAAGACTAAATACGGTTTTGCCCGGAACGGATTGGCATTCAATCATTCCATTGTGTTGATGCATAATATTTTGTGCGATGCTCAGACCTAAGCCTGTTCCTTTAGCACGTCCTGTGACTAATGGATAAAATACGGACTCCAAAATTTCTTCTGGAACGCCAGGGCCGTTATCTTCAATATCAATTCGAACAGTTGAGCGATGTAAAGTTCCGTTAATCGTGACAAGGCGATGAATACGTGTACGCAGGGTTAATTCAGGTTGAGTGTCTTGAAAAAACTCTTTATTTTCAGTCATGGCCTGAATAGCATTTACACTGATATTCAACATCACTTGAATAAGTTGATCCCGATCTGCTTCAACATCAGGTAAAGAAAGATCATAATCACGAGTAATTTTAATTTTCTTTTTTGTTTGGTTCACAATCAGAGAACGAACGCGTTCCAAAGGCTCGTGAATATTTACAGGTTCATAGCTTGGTAACTGCCGAGAACCGAGCATTGTGTCAGCAAGATTTCTCAGGCGATCTACTTCACTAATAATAATGTCCGTAAATTCTTTATATTCAGGATCATTTAAACTACGTGCCAATAATTGAGTTGCGCCACGTATGCCCCCTAATGGATTCTTAATCTCATGCGCGACACCTCTGATTAATTGGCGTGCGACCTGATGTTGTTGAATAAAATTTTCTTCTTTAGAAATTTTCAACATTCGATCAATTGGATTGAGTTCAATCAGAAGGAGGGGGTGATAACTTTTGCCAGTGTTAAGTTGGGCAACAGAATAGTCAACATGTACATCTTTAAAGTTCACAATAATAGTCGCTTCACGGCGGGTATAAGCTTGCCCCGTGAGTAATGTATTTGTGAGCGCTTCTTCGGTGTTAAATGAATCGCCTGGAGATTGTAAAATACTGAGCACAGATTGACCTGATGCTCTTAATAAGCTGATATCAAAGAGTGCTTCACATGAGGAATTTAAATAAAAAATATTTAATTCACTATCGACTAAAAGTATCGCAGTGCTCAAGTTGTCTACGAGTAAACGGTAATCAATCGTTGGTTGTTGATTCATTAACCTCAAAATCCTGTCTTAAAATAGAGCAATTGCATCTATGTGTTTTTCCATCACTGCTCACAAAGAGGGAGTTATTTAATTTTAACGTCCTCAAATAAAGCAAAATATGAGCCAACTTTGTTTGAAATCGTTAAAAACAACTAAAATGAACTCATTTATTAAGAAAAAAAGCGCGAAGCGATTGCAAAATATTCATGCAAAGTTGGGTTTATTTAATAATGCATCATATTGGTGCGATTGCAATATTTTTTAAAATTTATGGGAATATTTTGGTGCGTTATGCAAAGAGTGGGGTTTTCAACTGTTTTTATGAATTGAAAAGACATACAATACGCGGATTCTAGTGGAGCGCAGATTCATGAAATCCCCCAAAGTCGGTTTTGTTTCTTTAGGTTGTCCTAAGGCATTGGTAGATTCCGAGCGAATTCTTACTCAGTTAAAAACTGAAGGTTATGATGTAGCGTCGGATTATGACGGTGCTGATTTAGTTGTTGTTAATACCTGTGGTTTTATTGAATCTGCAGTACAAGAGTCATTAGACGCGATTGGTGAGGCGATGAGTGCGAACGGTCGCGTCATCGTAACAGGTTGTTTGGGTAAAGATGAAGAAAAAATTCGTCAAATGCATCCAAACGTACTTAAAGTTACTGGTGCAGCAGCTTATCAAGAAGTAATGGAAGCTGTGCATCAATATGTTCCTGAACCTCCTAAACATAATCCGTTTATTGATCTTGTGCCAGAACAAGGTATTCGATTAACACCAAAACATTATGCATATTTGAAGATATCTGAAGGCTGTAACCACCGTTGTACCTTCTGTATTATTCCAAGTATGCGTGGCGATCTCGTATCTCGCCCAGTTGGTTCTGTATTAGAAGAAGCGGCGGCTTTAAAACGATCTGGTGTAAAGGAAGTCTTGGTTATTTCTCAAGATACTTCGGCATATGGTGTAGATACAAAATACAAACTTGATTTTTGGAATGGTCAGCCTGTAAAAACTAAGTTCTATGATATGTGTGAAGCATTAGGTCAATTGGGTATTTGGGTGCGTCTGCATTATGTCTACCCATATCCACATGTTGATGCGGTTATCGATTTGATGGCACAGGGTAAGATCTTGCCTTACTTAGATATTCCATTCCAACACGCTAGCCCTAAAATTTTAAAACTAATGAAGCGTCCAGCGCATAGTGAAAACACGCTAGAGCGTTTAAAAGTTTGGCGTGAAAAGTGTCCTGATTTAGTCATTCGTTCAACATTTGTTGTTGGCTTCCCGGGTGAAACTGAAGAAGATTTCGTGCAACTTCTAGATTGGTTGAAAGAAGCTCAGCTCGATCGCGTTGGTTGTTTTACATACTCTCCAGTTGAAGGTGCAACTGCAAATGATCTGCCAGATCATGTGCCTGAAGAAATTAAACAGGAACGCTACGAACGCTTTATGCAGGTTCAGCAAGAAATTTCTGCTGCAAAGCTACAAAAGCGTATTGGTCAAACCATGACCGTGCTGGTTGATGATCTAGAAGAAGAGTTTCCAGTTGCAGTAGCGCGTTCTTATGCAGATGCTCCAGAAATTGATGGAAATGTCTTTGTAGAAGATATTGATAAGAGCAAGATTAAAGCAGGTGATTTACTGGTTGTTAAAATCACTGATGCGGATGAATACGACCTTTATGCAGAATTGATTGAAATTAAAACCGCATAATTGTTTGAAGTAATACATATAAATGAATTCGGATATTGGAGTTTGTAATGTTAGATTCTAAAAAACCACGCTTTGGTCGTATTCTGCTAAAACTTTCGGGTGAAGCGCTAGCAGGCAATAAAGATATGGGTATCGACGCACAAGTGCTTGATCAAATGTCTTTATCTATTGCTCATTTGGTTGGTCTAGGTGTGCAAGTAGGTATCGTTGTGGGTGGTGGTAACCTTTATCGTGGTAGCCAATTACAGCAAGATGGGTTGGTTGGTCGTGTAACAGGTGATCAAATGGGTATGCTAGCAACTGTGATGAACGGTTTGGCGTTACGAGATGCATTGGTACGTCGTAATATTAAAACCCGTTTAATGTCAGCATTACCAATCGGTACAGTTGTAGAATCATATTCTAGCCGTGATGCGATTCGTCATTTAAATAATGGTGAAGTTTGTGTGTTTGTGGCGGGTACTGGTAATCCATTCTTTACGACAGATACCGCTGCTTGCTTACGTGGTATTGAGATTGAGGCCAACTTAATTCTTAAAGCGACTAAGGTAGATGGTGTCTACAATAAAGATCCAAGCAAATACGAAGATGCTGTTAAATATGATGCATTAACATTTGACCAAGTCTTAGATGAGAAACTTGGTGTAATGGATTTAACCGCGATTTGCTTATGCCGTGACCATAATGTTCCACTTCAAGTATTCGATATGAATAAATCAGGTGCGTTATTGTCAGTGGTTATGGGTGAAAAAGAAGGTACTCACGTTACTAATTGATGTACGTGGCTTTCAAAGCTATTTATACTAAACACTATTTTGATTTAAATTTTGAGAATTAGGTAAGGAAGATCACATGATTAACGATCTTAAAAAAGATGCTGAAGAGCGTATGAATAAATCATTGGACTCATTAGAGCATGGTTTTGCTAAAGTTCGTACAGGTCGTGCACATCCATCAATTCTTAACGGCGTAATGGTTCCTTACTATGGCTCTGATGTGCCATTAAACCAAGTTGCTAACATTGGTGTTGAAGATTCGCGTACATTGCTTGTTCAACCTTTCGAGCGCACCATGGTTGCTGCAATTGATAAAGCAATTCGTGAGTCAGATTTAGGTTTGAACCCAATTACTGCTGATTCAATTCGTGTACCAATGGCGGCATTAACTGAAGAAACACGCCGTGATATGCAAAAAGTGGCACGTAACGAGGCTGAAAATGCAAAAGTTGCGATTCGTAATATTCGCCGTGATGTATTAGGTGATATTAAAGCGTTGTTGAAAGAAAAAGAAATTTCTGAAGACGATGAGCGTCGTGCTGGCGATGAAATCCAAAAAATCACAGATAAGTTTGTTGCTGAAGTTGAAAAGCGTTTAGCAGCAAAAGAAGCAGAGTTGATGAAGGTCTAAGCTATATAATGACCATCTCAGCAGAGCTTCTGCCACAACATGTTGCCATCATTATGGATGGCAACAATCGTTTTGCAAAAAAGAAACATCTACAAAAAGGTGATGGACACCGTGAAGGAAAAAATGTCCTTGATCCGATTGTAGAGCATTGTCGTAAAGTGGGTGTAAAAGCACTTACTGTTTATGCCTTCTCAAGTGAAAACTGGAATCGACCTCAATATGAAGTCGATTTGCTCATGAAACTGTTGGAAGAGACGATTAATGAACAAATTCCTCGAATGATAAAGTTTCAGATTGGGCTCAGATTCATCGGGGATCGCTCTCGTTTATCGCCAGAATTGCAACAATTAATGTTGCAAGCAGAACAAAGGACTGCTACTTTCACAGAAATGACGCTCACAATTGCTGTGAGCTATGGTGGAATGTGGGATATCGCACAAACTGCTAAAACAATCGCACAACTCGTCAAAGAACAAAAAATTGATGTTGATCAAGTTGATGTTGATTTGTTTGCTCAGCATGTCAGTTTAGGTGACTTACCTCCAGTCGACTTATTGATTCGTACTGGTGGTGATTATCGATTGTCTAATTTTTTATTATGGCAATCTGCATATGCTGAGTTGTATTTTACTGAGACGTTGTGGCCAGAATTCACAACAGAAGAATTGGATCATGCCTTTGGTGTGTTTTTAGGGCGTGAAAGGCGCTTTGGAAAAACCTCTGAGCAGGTCCAACAAGAGAAAATAGAGAACTAATAATGTTAGAGCGGATAATTACCGCATTGATTTTAGTGGCTGTAGTCTTGAGCTGTATGTTTGCAACTACATCCATTTATCCAATGTTAGCGTTAATGATTATCGCTGCCGGGGGGGCTGGCTATGAGTGGTTTAAACTCATGCCTCGTCAAACTGATCAAGTGAATAAATTTAAAGCAGGATGCTTTGGTGTAATCACTGCGGTATTTTCTGCAATTGCGCTTTATTTTGATGATCTAGTACTGCTGTTGTGGAGTGCTTCGATTATTACTTGGGTTATTACCATTTATTGGGTTAAGCAATATCCTCTTTATGATGCGTGGTATAACACTTCACTGAATTGGATTGGTGTAGTGATTATTAGCGCTGCAGTATCGGCAATATACGAAGTCTGGATAAGTTCACCTTGGTGGCTCATGTATCTATTCCTCTTAGTGTGGGGTGCTGATAGTGGGGCGTATTTTGTAGGTAGGAAGCTTGGTAAGCGTAAGCTTGCACCTGAAGTGAGCCCGAATAAATCTATTGAAGGGTTAATCGGTGGTGTAATTACAGTCATCATTGTTATCTTATTTGTACAATTTAACTATTTAGATTTAACCGTAGTAGAGCATATTCTATTTTTACTCCTATCTGTGCTAACAGTATTTAGCTCAGTTCAAGGTGATTTATTTGAATCAATGATTAAGCGTCGTGCAGGTATTAAGGATTCAGGTCGTATTTTGCCTGGTCATGGTGGTGTATTAGATCGCATTGACTCATTGCTTGCTGCCGCACCTATTTTTGCTGCGGGAATATTTGTTTTAAAACTTGTTGGTGTAGATTTATAGATGTCTCAATCAGTATGTATATTAGGTGTAACGGGTTCAATTGGACAAAGTACCTTAAAAGTCATTGATCGACATCCAGAGAAGTACAATGTTTTTGCGGTATCTGCATTTAGTCGTGTAGAGCAGTTAAGCGAAATATGTCAACAATATCATCCACAGTATGCTGTTGTACCTTCAGGCAAGGTGGATGAACTACATCAATTTTTCAAATTAAAAAATATCACTTCAACCGAAATTCTCTCTGATGAGTCGGGTTTAATCGCTGTTGCTGAGCATCCTCAGGTTGATATCGTGATGGCGGCGATAGTGGGTGCGGCAGGATTATTGCCAACACTCGCTGCTGTTCAAGCTGGTAAGCGTGTTCTTCTAGCAAATAAAGAATCGTTGGTGATGTCTGGTGACATTATGATGAAGGCCGCTAAAGAGAATAAAGCCTTATTATTACCTGTAGATTCTGAACATAACGCAATATTTCAGTGCCTGCCTCAAAATTATTTACAATTAGATACAGGTGGTAAACCCCAGTTAGGTGTTTCACAAATTTTGTTGACTGCTTCTGGGGGGCCATTTTTGCATCATACGCTAGATGAGCTCAGTAAGGTGACACCTGCACAGGCTTGTAAGCACCCTAATTGGTCTATGGGGCAGAAGATATCAGTTGATTCGGCAACGCTAATGAACAAAGGTCTCGAGTTGATCGAGGCCTGTCATTTATTTTCAATTCAAGAACATTTTGTTACAGTGGTTGTGCACCCACAAAGTATTATTCACTCAATGGTTCAGTATGTTGATGGTAGTACTTTGGCTCAAATGGGTAATCCTGATATGTGTACGCCGATTGCACATGCATTTGCATGGCCAAATCGGATTGAAACACATGTTCCTCCGCTAGATTTA
The DNA here is from genome assembly GCF_056779765.1 of Acinetobacter sp. 24-47-62. Taxonomy (NCBI): domain Bacteria; kingdom Pseudomonadati; phylum Pseudomonadota; class Gammaproteobacteria; order Moraxellales; family Moraxellaceae; genus Acinetobacter; species Acinetobacter sp. 24-47-62. The sequence continues at coordinate 158,873 of NZ_JBWYIN010000001.1, read as the reverse complement.
TTTGTAAACGATACGCTTAATTTTAAGCAGCCTGATACTGTGCGCTTTCCAGCGCTGCAATTGGCTCGTGAAGCAATGAAATCTGGAGGATTGGCGCCTGCGATCTTGAATGCTGCAAACGAAATCGCGGTTGAAGCATTTTTAAAAAATAAAATCAAATTTTTAGATATTCCTAAAGTTGTTGAATCAACTTTGAACCATATTCAAAATTCAAATGCTGATTCTTTAGAGCTAATCCTAGAGACTGATTCGCTTTCACGTCGTTATGCTATTCAACTCACGAATTCACTGAGTACCTAAGATGAATATACTTTTCATTATCGTCGCGGCTATTTTGCTTCTAGGTCCATTGATTGCAATTCATGAATTTGGACATTACTGGGTAGCACGAAAACTTGGCGTTAAGGTTCTTGTGTATTCAATTGGATTTGGTCCAACAGTTCTAAAGTGGACCTCTAAAAAGTCAGGCATTCAATATCAGCTCTCTGCATTACCTTTAGGTGGTTATGTAAAAATGCTAGATGAGCGTGAAGGTAATGTAAGTGCAGAAGATTTACCTTATGCGTTTAATCGGCAATCCCCTTTAAAACGAATTGCAATCGTTGCTGCGGGACCACTTGTTAATTTAATTTTTGCTGTTTTACTTTTTTGGATTCTGTTCTTACCAGCTCAGGAACAATTAAACACTCGAGTTGGTAAAGTGATTGAAAATACGCCAGCCGCACAAGTAGAAATGCGTTCTGGTGATAAAATCATAGCAGTGGATGGAACTGCGACGCCAACTTGGGAAAAATTGAATTATGCGCTGATTGATCGCGTAGGTGAAACTGGTACGATTCAAATTCAAGCTGATCGTGATGGTCAGGTACAAACTTTTAATTTACCGATTCAGCAATTTCTAAAAGATCAGTCTCAATCACCTTTGGATGTCTTGGGGTTTTTACCATATCGACCTCATATTCAACCAGTCGTTCATAAATTATCTGAAGATGGTGCTGCTATACGCCAAGGGATGAAAGAAGGTGATGTAATTGTCGCGATTGATAATAAAAAAATTAACGATTGGTTTGAAGTTGTTGATATAGTACAAAAATCACCAGAAAAACTATTGAATATTGAAGTGATGCGTCAAGGCGAGATTGTTCAATTAAAGGTCATGCCGCAAGGAAAGCGTGACAATATGGGCAATACGACAGGAATGTTGGGAGTGCAAGCTCAATCTGGTCAGATCAATATTCCTGCTGAATATAAGCATACAATTCAATATAATCCAGCGGAAGCTTTTGTGGTTGCGGTTGAAAAAACGGGTCAATTATCTTCTATGATCCTTGGCTCAATTGTCAAAATGATTCGTGGATTGATTGGCTTGGATAATCTCTCGGGTCCAATTACGATTGCTAAAGTTGCAGGTCAAAGTGCTGAAATGGGGTGGCAAACTTTCATTTCATTTATGGCATTAATGAGTGTAAGTTTGGGTATATTAAATTTGCTTCCGATTCCGATGTTGGATGGTGGGCATTTGGTTTATTACATAATTGAATTAATTCGTGGTAAACCTGTTTCTGAACAAATACAATTGGTTGGATTAAAAATTGGTATGGTGTTGCTGGGAAGTATGATGTTTCTCGCAATATTTAATGATTTTATGCGTTTATAAGCGTTATAGATGGATAATTAACTTACTGGAAAACAATAGGCATGCAGCACAAACATTTATTTATGCCATTGGCACTCGTTAGCGCAATGGCAGCAGTACAACAAGTATATGCAGCAGACGAGTTTATCGCGCGGGATGTGCGTGTTGATGGATTAGTTCGACTAACGCAAGCTAATGTACTCGCAATGTTACCCGTGAATGCTGGGGATCGCATTAATGATCCAGTGATTGCGAATGCGATTCGTGCGTTGTATGCCTCTAATTCGTTTGATGATATTCAAGCTTTCAAAGAAAACGATGTTTTGGTTTTCAAAGTTGTTGAACGTCCTATTATTTCTAAAATCAATTTCAAGGGTAATAAGCTCATTCCAAAAGAAGCCTTGGAAGAGGGCTTGAAGAAAATGGGTCTAGCTGAAGGTGAGGTGCTCACTAAATCTGCACTTCAGACGCTAGAAACCGAGCTTGAACAACAGTATTCACAACAAGGTCGCTACAATGCGGATATTCAGGTTGAAACTGTTGCAAAAGCCAATAACCGCGTTGATGTCAATATTAATTTCATTGAAGGTAAACCAGCTAAAGTTTTTGAAATTAATTTAATTGGCAATACTGTATTTAAAGATGATGAAATTAAGCAAGTCTTTGCCGTCAAGGAAAGCGGGTGGTTATCTGTCATTTCCAGAAATGATCGCTACGCGCGTGAAAAAATGGCAGCAAGCCTTGAAGCATTAAGAGCTTTATACCTTAATAAAGGTTATATTAATTTCGAAATTACCAACTCTAATTTAAATATCAGTGAAGATAAGAAAAATATTTTCATTGAAGTTTCAATGAATGAGGGTGAGCAATTTAAATTTGGTGAAACCAAATTTTTAGGTGATGCTTTATACAAAGACGAAGATCTTCGTGCACTAAAGATTTATAAAGATGATGCAACTTACTCACAAGAGTTGGTGAATGCAGTAAAACAGTTATTACAGCGTAAGTATGGTAATGCTGGTTATTACTATGCGGAAATTAATGTTGTGCCTCAAATTGACAATGAAACAAAAAAAGTTAATTTGAATTATTACATCAATCCGGGTCAGCAAGTTACGGTTAGACGTATTAATTTTACAGGTAATACCAAGACTGCTGATGAAGTTTTACGTCGTGAAATGCGCCAGATGGAAGGTGCATTAGCGAGTAATGAAAAAATTGATCTTTCTAAAGTCCGTTTAATGCGTACTGGATTTTTCAGCAAAGTTGATGTTAAGCCTGTACGTGTTCCAGGAGCGCCTGATCAAATCGATTTGAATATCGCTGTTGAAGAACAACACTCAGGATCAAGTACTTTAGCTGTTGGTTATTCGCAAAATGGTGGTATCACATTCCAAGCAGGCTTAAGTCAAACTAACTTCTTAGGTACAGGTAACCGTGTAGCGATTGATCTTTCTCGTTCTGAGACACAAGATTATTATAACCTAAGTGTTACTGATCCATACTTTACAATTGATGGTGTCAGCCGTGGTTACAATCTCTATTATCGTAAGACGAAATTAGACGAAGACTATAACGTTAACAATTATGTTACAGATAGCTTCGGTGGTGGTCTGAGCTTTGGTTACCCAATTGATGAGAATCAGAGCTTAAGTGCTGGTATTAATATTGATCAAACTGAAGTAACGACTGGTCCATTTGTTTCTACCTATGTGCGTGATTATTTGCTTGCAAATGATGGTCGACAAACGAAAGCTCAGAAATATTGTCTCGAGTATAGTAAAGATGACCCAACATTATGTGTTAATGAAACTGATGAGATTGGCACTGAGTTCAAAGGTGATTTCTTTACTTATAGTTTAAATTTAGGTTGGTCTTATAACACATTAAATAATCCACGCTTCCCATCGTCTGGGATGTCTCATCGTGTTAATGCTGAGATTGCATTGCCAGGTAGTGATGTTGAATATCAGAAGGTTACATACGATACTCAAGCCTTTATTCCGTTAGGCAAGGATTTTGTATGGCGTGGTTATGGTAAGTTAGGTTTCGGTAATGATTTACCATTCTATAAAAACTATTACGCTGGTGGCTATGGGTCTGTCCGTGGTTTTGATAATAGTACATTAGGTCCAAAATACCCGAGTATTACAGATGCTGCTTTAACTCGAGAAGATAGAAACCCTGAAGAAGTGGGGGGTAATGCATTAGTGCAATTTGGTACTGAATTGATTTTACCAGTACCATTTAAAGGTGATTGGGCACGCCAAGTACGTCCTGTGATCTTTGCAGAAGGCGCTCAAGTGTTCGACACTCAATGTGATGTTCCAACTGGGGACATATATTTTGGTAATTCTCCAGCAACTCCAGTTGGTGCGAGACAATACTGTAAAGATAACTTTGGCTTCGATGCCGGGAATATGCGTTATAGTGTTGGTGTAGGCTTCACATGGATTACGATGATTGGTCCACTATCATTAAGCTATGCGTACCCACTGAATGATAAGCCTGGTGATGAAACTAAGTCTGTTCAGTTTGAAATTGGTCGTACTTTCTAGTACGGCCTTTTGCCTTTAAGGAATAATAATGAATATGTTTAAAACAACGATTTCAACGGTTTTACTCACATCTGTAATTGGCTTTGCGCATGCAGCAGGATATGGGGTAATTGATTTAGAAAAAGTCGTTGAAAATAGCACGTACTTAAAACAGCAGAATACTCAGCTTGAGCAGACAATTAAACCGCAAACGGTAAAATTAGAACAATTGGGTAAAGAAATTGAAGCGTTGGCTAAATCAGCTCAAGCCAATCAATCGAATGCCCAGCAACTATCCTCTCAATATCAAACGAAGATGAACGAATTCCAATCTTTGCAACAGACTGTTCAATCACGTGTTCAAAGTACCATTCAAAATACAAATAAAGTATTCGACTCAAGAATTAAACAAGTTGCTGAACAATTGCGCAAAGAAAATAATCTTGATCTAGTTTTAAATAAAAATGCTGCCTTGGCATATGACCCAAAATACGATTTAACTGCTAAAATGATTCAAAAGGTTAATGCAATCAAATAGTCAATGAAATCAAATCAATTTCGTCTCGATCACTTGGCCAAACTTGTACAAGGCCAAGTTATTGGTGATGCAGATCTGTTGCTAGAGGGTCTTGCAAGTTTAACTCAAGCGAACTCAAACCAAATTTCTTTTGTAAATTCTGATAAGTATTTAGACGAAGCGATTTCATCTCAAGCAGGTGCGTTAATTGTCACTTCTGAGATGCAGGCTCAGCTTAATCAGCATAATAATTTTATTGTCGTACAAAATCCTTATCTTGCTTTCGCGATTTTAACTCATGTGTTTGAATCTAAAACTGTGCAACGTGGTATCGAGGCCACCGCAGTAATCGATCCGAGTGCTATGATAGGAGATAATGTATACATTGGTCATTACGTTGTAGTTGGACCACATGCAGTGATTGGTTCAAATACAGTAATTCATTCGCAAACTAAAATTGATGAGTATGTTGAAATCGGTGAGGATTGTTTCATTGATTCGCATGTCACGATTACGGGTCGATCTAAAATTGCTAAACGTGTCCGTATCCATGCGAATACCGTAATTGGAGGAGAGGGTTTTGGCTTTGCTCCTTATCAAGGTAAGTGGAACCGAATTGCTCAACTCGGGTCTGTTCAAATTGGAAATGATGTCAGAATTGGTTCTAACTGTAGTATTGATCGTGGCGCTTTGGATGACACTATACTTCATGATGGTGTGATTATTGATAATCTTGTGCAAGTCGCACACAACGTTCAAATCGGTGAAAATACTGCGATTGCTGCAAAATGCGGTATTGCGGGCAGTACTGTGATTGGCAAAAACTGTATCCTTGCAGGTGCTTGTGGTATCTCAGGGCATCTAAAAATTGTTGATAATGTAACGCTTACTGGAATGTCAATGGTCACAGGTAGCATTTTAGAAGCTGGGACATATTCTTCAGGAATGGGATTACTCGAAAATTCTCGCTGGAAACGAACAGTTGTTCGTCTAAGACAATTAGCAGATGTGCCATTGACCAAATTAGCCAAACAAATAGATGATATGCAGGCTCAGTTAGAGTCAATCGAATCAACTTTAAAATTGCGTAAATAATATGACAGAGTCTACTTTATCTTTTTCAATTCCTGAATTGCCGATGAATATTCAAACTATTCGTGAATATTTGCCGCATCGTTATCCATTTTTATTGGTAGACCGTGTTACAGAAGTGACTGAGAATGGAATTGTCGGATTTAAAAATGTCTCCATAAATGAAGAGTTTATGCAAGGTCATTTTCCAGGTTATCCAATCATGCCGGGTGTCTTAATCGTTGAGGCGATGGCACAAATTTCTGGCGTTCTTGGCTTTATCATGAACAATGAAAAACCCAAACCTGGTTCACTTTTTCTTTTTGCTGGCGCTGAAAAAGTTCGTTTTAAAAAACAAGTCGTTCCTGGTGATCAACTCGTGTTAAAATCAGAGCTTGTAATGCAGAAACGTGGTATTTACAAGTATCTTTGTAGTGCGAGCGTTGATGGTGTAATTGCAGCGACAGCTGAAATTATTATTTCTCATCAGAAATTAGAGCAAGCATGAGTAACAGTGATTTAATCCACCCTACAGCAATTATTGATCCTACGGCAACGATTGCTTCTGATGTAAAAATTGGTCCTTATTCGATTATTGGTCCTCATGTGACGATTGATAGTGGGACAGTGTTACATTCTCATGTGGTGGTTGGTGGATATAGCCGCATCGGTAAATCAAACGAAATTTTCCAATTTGCCAGTGTGGGTGAGGTGTGTCAGGATCTTAAGTATGCTGGTGAAGAAACTTGGCTTGAGATTGGCGACAACAACAAAATTCGTGAGCATTGCAGTCTGCATCGCGGTACAGTGCAGGATCAAAGTATTACTAAAATTGGTAGTAATAATCTGTTGATGGTCAATACGCATATTGCGCATGACTGTGTGGTGGGTAATAACAACATTTTTGCAAACAATGTTGGTGTCGCAGGTCATGTGCATGTTGGTGACTTTGTTGTTGTCGGTGGCAACTCAGGTATTCATCAGTTCTGTAAGATCGACTCATACAGCATGATTGGTGGAGCATCATTGATTTTGAAGGATGTGCCTGCTTATGTGATGGTGTCTGGTAATCCGGCGCATGCATTTGGAATGAATGTAGAAGGTATGCGTCGTAAGGGTTGGTCCAAAGATGTAATCAATGGTTTGCGAGAATCATTTAAGTTGATTTATAAAAGTGGTCTGACGACACAACAAGCCATTGAGCAGATTACTGCTGAAATTCTACCAAATGTTTCTGAAGCACAGCTCCTTATAGATTCTCTGAATGAATCTAAACGCGGTATTGTTCGTTAAGGGCTTTTGCTAACATAAAAAAAAGACATCTTATGATGTCTTTTTTATTTAACTTTTTTTGAAATATCCAGCTTCTTCTGAGTCAGGATATGTGCTTAATAATTTATTTTTGTAAATTTCAGCAGTTTGAACATTTTTATTTACATCTTTCGCGATGCTATACAGCTGATACAAAGATCGAGCTGCTTTTCCTGAATTTGGGAACTTCGAAGCGACAGTTTCATAGTGTTTTCTTGCTTCTTCATAATTGGGTGGTTCAATTGCTAAATTGAACTCAGCTAACCAAAAATAGGCATTACCTGTATACACACTATTTGGATTGTTACGTACAAAGTTTTGCATAGGTGCAATAGCTTTTTTTGCGCCACCTTGTTTGTATGCATCTAAGGCAACTGTATAAGCTGCTTTATCAAGTTCTTGTTGGTTGGTTTGATTCAAGTTCGTTGCATTTTGTGATGCTGTGGTATTTGAGTTAGTGCTAGTGTTTGGTGCAGTTGGCTCATTGGGAGCGGGTGGTGCGGCATTAGAATCTTCGGCATTGGACTCTTCAACAGGATCAATTTTTTGTTGGAGGAGTTCTAATCTTTGATCTAGATCTGTATAGCGATTTTTTAATTCGTTGGTCAGTTGATTAATTTGATGTTCTTGTTCTTCTAATTTGCCTTGAAGTGCACGAATTTGATTTTCTAAGCGTTGATTTTGTTGGATAAGTTGCCAACTGGTGTTGGTAGGAGCGGTAGCGGTGTTATTCACTGCGACTGCTGTTTGGTTCAAACTTGAATTTTGGCTTAATCCTTTTGATTCGATAGGAATATTGGCAAAAACTGATGTTGAGCTCATCAATGCTAGTGCAAGAAAAGTACGCTTATTGAGCATGTTCATTATTCCATTTGTATCCATACTCAAATTTGAACTTTGAGTATTTTCAATTCTTAATAATCAGATCATTAAAAACGTCATAGCATTTAAAATCAATATAAATTTACAATGAAACTGTATAAATGAAGAAATTTAAGTTGAAGTTATTTAGATGAAAAATATCAAGTTTGTTGTTAATAGATTAGTAAATATTCACTTGAACTTTTTTAGTGCCTTTAAAGCCCATTATGGTATTGCAAGATCGTTAAAAATCTCTATACTCTGTTCTTGCAATGGTAGCCCTGCTGGTGGCTTCGCAATTGTACTCTGAGAACCCCGCCAGGACCGGAAGGTAGCAACGGTATCAGAACTATGATGTGCCGGAGTTTTGCTAGTAGGGTTGCCACCATTATAATAATTTTATTTCTTATTCTTCATTCTCTTTTCTTTTTATAGCTTTCATAATCGCATCCATTTCAAAGCCTCTATATTGTAAAAAGCGAATTTGTTTTGCTTTTAATTTTGCGTCCTGAGCAACTTCATAGCCATATTTTTTGACCTTCAATAAGTATGCTTGTTCATACCAATCTATTTCTTCCATTTCTGGTTCAGCCAACGCTTTATCAACGTGTTTGCTTTTAAGCGCTAGCTTTATTCGATTTGGACCTTTTCCTTTACGTAATTGGCTGCGTACCGTCATTTCTGCAACGCGAGCATCACTTTGATAATTTTCTCGCGCTAGCTCATCAACTAAGCTCAAAACCTCTTCCTTATTTTGTGCATACAAAGCAAGTTTATCGATTAAGTCTTTTTTTGAGTATTCTTTGCGAGTTAAGACTGCAAATGCATACGATCTCAAACGAGTCCCTGTTAAGCCTTTATTCTGTGCTAGAACTGATGAATGAGTATCATCTAAATCACATTCATCTGGTGCTTGATCGGTTAGGTGTTGACTAGTCGAGTGTTGATCATTGATGAGATGTTGAGGTTCATCTTCATTCATTATTGATTTTAATTGCTCATAATGAATGAACTTGGGAAACTTCTCTGACATTTTAAATCCATGCACTTAAACAAAAGCGCCCAGAATTTGGGCGCTTCGATTTCAAATTTTTGAAAAATTATACTTCAAATAAATCTGCTTCTTCGTCATTTTCTTCAGTTGGGGCTGGTGTCGCTGTGGTTAACAACTGTTCACGAATCATGCGATCAAGATCTTGTGCAAGTTGAGGATTTTCCTCAAGGTGACGAATCACGTTGTTCTTACCTTGTCCAATCTTGTTGCCTTGGTATGAATACCAAGCACCAGCTTTTTGAACAAGTTCTTGTTGTACAGCGAGATCGACCAATTCAGCAAGCTGATTTGTACCTTTACCGTACATGATTTGGAATAATGCTTCACGGAAAGGAGGTGCCATTTTGTTCTTCACCACTTTAACGCGTGTTTCAGAACCAACTATTTCATCACCTTCTTTTACTTGACCAATACGGCGAATGTCTAAGCGTACAGAAGCATAGAATTTGAGCGCATTACCACCAGTAGTGGTTTCTGGACTTCCAAACATGACACCAATTTTCATACGAATTTGGTTAATGAAGATCACCATGCAGTTGGAGCGCTTTGCATTACCTGTAATTTTACGCAATGCTTGGCTCATCAAGCGCGCTTGTAGACCCATATGAGAGTCGCCCATTTCACCCTCAATTTCGGCTTTAGGGGTTAAGGCTGCTACAGAATCGACAACAATTAAGTCGATAGCGCCAGATCGGACCAGCATATCTGCAATTTCTAGTGCTTGTTCACCGTGATCAGGTTGTGACACCAATAAGTTATCGATATCTACACCAAGTTTGCGAGCATATTGAGGATCTAAAGCATGCTCAGCATCAATAAATGCACAAGTACCACCAGCTTTTTGACATTGCGCAATCGCTTGAAGTGTCATGGTGGTTTTACCTGATGATTCTGGACCATAAATTTCAATAATACGGCCTTTAGGTAAACCACCAATACCTAGTGCGATATCCAATGTAAGAGAGCCTGTAGATACAGCTTCTACAGCTTGAACAGTATTGTCACCAAGGCGCATTACCGTATTTTTACCAAATTGTTTTTCAATTTGGCTTAAAGCAGCACTCAGTGCTTTGCTTTTATTATCATCCATCTCATAACCTCAAAACGATGTAAATCACTGATAACTTAAGTGGATGTCTTTAATTAAGTCTAATGTCCACGGCATTTATAGTGACAGAAAAAATCGGACTGTTCTATAATTTTAAACTTCAAAACGACAGTATTTGTCGCTTTAACTTATTCATCATCGTATGACCAAACTTCGTCATATTGCTGACCATTTTGTTGACGGAATCTTGTAATATCACGTCGATCTTTTTTGCTTGGTCGATGATCTGGTCGTGCAAGATTATGCAATTTTCTTTGTGCAGAAAGCAACTCACGACGCGCGATACTGACTTCAGTTTCTTCATAGAGTAATTGTGCAGTAGGTGCCCCGCCTCGTACAGATGATAATGCTTTCACAATGACGGTTTTCTTTTCAAATCCCTGCTGAATCGTTAACTCCATTCCTACACGTACTTCTCTGGAAACTTTAACACGATCATTGTTGTGATGAACTTTACCACCTTCTATTGCTGCTTTGGCAATTGAGCGGGTTTTAAAAAAGCGTGCTGCCCAAAGCCACTTATCAATTCGCATTGAATCTGTGATTTTAGTTTCATGCTGTTTTGACATTCATTTCTTTCTCATGGTTAATTTGGTCTAAATAGGGGATTAATGATCTTAGATCATTGATTGCAGGATACTGAAGTTTAGACCTTTCGCGCTCAGGTTGAGCGCTAGATGGTTGGGTAATTGTGATTAGATGCTCAATACCAAAAGATTTAGCACCTTCGAGTACAACCGCAGTATCATCAACGAGAACGCAGTGACGAGGTTCAAATGGGTGCATTTGCTGTAATTGATCCCAAAATTCAAAACGCTCTTTAGCAAAACCGATCGTTTCGCTGCTGATCATCACTTCAAAATAAGAGGTGAGGTCAACTTGATTCATTTTCAATGCCAAACCTCTTTCATCAGCATTGGTGACTAACCACATTCGGTATCCAGCTTGCTTAAGGCTTGATAATAACGCAATGCATCCCTGTCTCGGCTTGATGAATTCTTTGTGATCGTGTTGAAGCTGAAAAGTATTAACGCCGACTTTGGCTGTCCAAAAGCGCGTAGAATACCAATCGAGCGTGTGCTTATGATCTTGATAAAATTTAAATAGAATTTGATTGCTCTGCTCTAAACTGATTTGATGAGTTTTGGCATGTCGCTCAGGGAGTTTGTGATTCCAAATTAAATCGTCAAAAGCAAGATCGAGTAGGGTTCCATCCATGTCGAACATGATGATGGGTTTATTCATTCATCTTTCCTCAGGTATTGTTGCAATTTAGCACAAATAAAAACAACAAAATGGGTGTTATTTAAATATCGATTTACACCATCATTTGATGCAAAAGGTTGGACTCGCATCAGCATTTTAAAATTGAACTTCAAGAATGGGTGTGCGTGGTGACTTCTATATTTCATTCCATTCGTATTATATCGAATTAGATGTGTGAGGTCACAAATTTAGATCTTGATAATGAATACAAAAATAGTATAGAAGTCGCTATGAAAGCATCATATTTTTTGAAAATGGTGCATAGGAGTTTGAAGTATGACAAAACATGATAATAGTTCGAAACCACACAAAGAATCTAATGAGGATAAAGGGAATCAGGACTCTTTTAAAAATAAAGAGCCTGTAAAAAAACCGAATGAACAGCCTGAAAGTCCAGTCAAAGAGCAAAAATAAAAAACAAGCCTTCTTTAAGAAGGCTTGTTTTTTTATGTTGATACTGACTCTAAGGCGCGCTCTGATTTTTGGAACTATTGCGGGTGTTATTTAAGATGTATTGAGGGTTGTTGGCAATCATGCTTCGGATTTTGTTTTAAAAGTGTTAGAGTTCTTATGATTGAAATGGGTTATGTGTTTCAAAGTGGTTATATTTTATAGGTTTGCTACTATAAATATAAATCCAACAATGCAAATTAAATCACGCTGCATTTTAGGCTGAGGTTCTTAATATCATCGTCGTGCTTAGAGTGTGTAGCGCCAGAAAAAATAGGTTTTATCCATGTTTATCACAACGCATGCTCCCCAAGATCAACAAATGTTAAATTTGGTTCCGATTTTGGCTGTTGCAAGCCAAATATTATTAGAAGAATATCAAAACTATTGTGCTGGACGTGATTTTAAAATCAACGAAAAAGATGACCATTCTCCTGTAACTCAAGCAGATTTAAAGGTCAATCAATATCTGCTCAGAGAGCTTGCAAAACTTACACCTGATATTCCGATCATTTCTGAAGAAAGTGATTATTCAGAGCGACATGAATGGCCTCAATGTTGGATGCTAGACCCTTTGGATGGTACGAAGGAGTTTATTCATGAACGTGATGAATTTACAATTAATCTGAGTCTTATTCAGAACCATCAAACTGTATTTTCAGTCATAGTCGTGCCGACTGAGAAAGTTATGTATATGGGCTATTTGACGGATCTTCCTTATAAATATTCATTTATGAACAATATTTGGGAAAAATATTGCAAATTTAAAGCCTCACCAGTCGATGCCATCCAAATTGGGCTGAGTCATAGTAGTAAAAATCCTAAGTATCAACACTATATTGATTATATTGAAAGAGAAATACCGGTTATACGTCGTGAAGCTGGAAGTGCTTACAAATTTTGTATGATGCTTGAAGGTGAGATAGATATTTACCCAAGATTTCATCCAACCTCTGAGTGGGACACTAGTGCTGGACAAGGCTTGCTAGAGAGTATAGGGGGTGGTTTATTGACCTTAGATTCTGTGCCATTTACCTATAATCAGCGTGATACTGTTTTGAATAATGGTTTTATCGCCTATCGTGATCCTGAAATGAGGCAATTGGCTTTAGATGCGTTGTCAAATGTACTTTAGGGGAGTGGAACTATAATTTCATCGTGTTATAGTCAAATTAATTTCATTTATTAGAATTATTATGTCGCTGAAGTTGCTTCCTCCAAGTATGCTCAGAGCGGTTGATTTACTGCCCGATGTTGCTGTGCCTGTTACACTATTTACTCGCCACTCAATACGTGAAATGGTGGTGGGTCAAGGACTCGCTGGATATGATTTGCAATTAACTGATCAAGGTAAGGATCTGGCGCAGGCTTGGGGGGCTTATCTTATTGAACAAACAGATCGTGTGATAGAACACTGTATTTCTAGTCCAATTCAACGTTGTATTGATACTGCTGCACTGATGATTCAAGGTGCTGATCAAATCAATCCTAAGTCAAATACCCATCATATTAAGATTGTTGAGCAGGGGCTTTTGGTCGAGCCTGGTAGCTTCGTTTTAGATATCGATCAAGCTGCGCCATATTTTAAGCAACAAGGTGCTTTGGGCTTTATCAATAGCTTTGTAAACAATACCTTACCTGGGATGAAGCAGCCAATTACAGGTGTGGTTGATGTTTTACATTTGCTTTATCAAACTCACCCTCAACAGAATCATGGATTAAGTTTGGCGGTTAGCCATGACACTATTCTGGCTGGTATTCTGGCTGTGATTTCAGGTAAAACACAGATTGGTCAACATGATTGGCCAGAAATGATGGAAGGTTTGTTTGTTTGGTTTGAAGGTGAAGCATTTATAGATGCAAAATTGAAATGGATATGGCGTGGTGAATCTAATGAGCTGTCTATTCGTGAATTTATAGAGCAAGAAAGATAGTAATTTTAATATTTTTTAAGCATTATTGATAAATTTAAGATATAAAAAAAGCCCTTAAAGGGCTTTTTTTAACGCAACTTAGTTAGAAGCTAAAGCTTTAACTTGTGCATTTAAACGGCTCTTATGACGAGCAGCTTTGTTCTTGTGGATGATACCTTTGTCAGCCATACGGTCGATTACAGGTACTGCAGTTTTGTAAGCTTCAGAAGCTGCTGCGTAGTCACCCGCAGCGATCGCTGCTACTGTGCGTTTAAGGTAAGTACGAACCATAGAACGTAAGCTTGCGTTGTGTTTACGTGCTTTAACGTTTTGACGAGCACGTTTTTTTGCTTGAGCAGAGTTTGCCACTCGTGCACTCCTTGAAATTGATTGGTCTGGGCGGGCTGAAATTTCAACTAAATACAAACATTAGAAGAATTTACACCAGCCCGTAAACAAGTGCCATATTGTGATTAAATGATGCGGCAAAGTCAAGTCTTGACATGCTTTGACAACATTTTTGATGCAGATAAAATGCGGTTAGCGCGTTAGATTATATGAATATTGGAAGGAATGGCGAAAAAATGATTAAAAATATTAAAAGTGCAATAGTTATAGGGGCAACTGGTTTAGTTGGTCGATCTTTGGTAAATCATTTGAATCAATTGGTAGATTGCGAAAGAATTGTCGTAGTTGTTCGTAAGCATGATGAACAATTTGAAAAGTTCACTAAAGTTGATCAGTTGGTCATTGATGACTTTTTAATGTTAAATGATGAGGACGCTTCTGAATTCTCACATGCGTTTAGTTGCCTAGGAAGTACAATTAAAAAAGCAGGCTCTAAAGAAAATTTTTACAATATCGATTTTGAGATAAATGCTCATTTTGCTGATTTGCTCGTGAATACCGATACTTTTTTTGCAATTGTAAGTGCGGAAGGTGCGAATGAAAGATCTCCATTCTTCTATAATCAAGTGAAGGGAAAGTTAGAAAATTATCTAAAATCATTATCACTCTATCAATTGGCGATCATTCGACCTTCACTCTTAATTGGTGAAAGAGCTGAAACAAGGACACTCGAAGATATTTCTCAGAGTATTTTCAAACGAGTATCGCAATTTCTGCCAAATACATTCAAATATAAGCCAGTGACAGCAGAGCAAGTCGCTAATACTATGGTCGTGAGCGCAAGAACTCAAAATGAAAAAATTAAGATTTATGATAATTTAGAGATTCAAAAACATAACTGAGGGTATAAAAAGTGACAACGCCAACATTTGTGACGTGTGATTTACTGGATGACCATCCTGATTTAGATATTCAAGTATTGTATCCATCTATTGATGGAAAATTCTTCAAAAGTTACGGCGGTGTAAAAAGCTTTGGGGGTGAAGCTGTCACTGTTAAATGTTTTGAGGACAATTCACGAGTAAAAGAGTTACTCGCTACAGATGGGCAAGGCAAAGTTTTAGTTGTAGATGGTGGTTCTTCCATGCGTTGTGCATTGATGGGAGATATGATTGCTGAGTCTGCCGTTAAATATGGATGGGGTGGTGTCATTATTAATGGTTGTGTTAGAGATGTTGATGCTATTGCGAGTTTAAATCTAGGCGTGCACGCACTTGCGGCTATACCTCAAAAAAGTAATCGCAAAGGGGTGGGCGAAACCAATATCACGATTCAAATTGGAAATATCACAATCCAACCAGGTGATTATATCTATGCAGACAATAATGGAATTATTGTGTCCAAGACAAAATTAGTCGATTAATTTAAATAAAACAAAAACGAGGTAATCAGTATGGTGATTCATCAATTAAAAGTGGCTCAGGCGCTAGCTTCAGCTGTTGCAGAAGGTGGACGTGGGACTTCAGGTACACCGTTTCCTAAACAGCCAGAAAAAGCATTAAAGCTTTACGAATTTGAAGGATCACCATTCTGTCGTCGTGTAAGAGAGGTGTTGACTTTACTTAATCTTGACTACGAAGTGTATCCTTGTCCGAAAGGTGGAAGGGTCTATCGAGATCAAGTAAAAACACTTGGTGGTAAGATTCAATTTCCTTTTTTAATTGATGAAAATACTGGGGCTAAACTTTACGAGTCTCAGGATATTATTCACTATCTTTTTAAGCATTATGGTGAGACAGGTCAAACACCGAAGCAATTCTCACACTACCCCAAATTGCCTGTAGTTGCTCTAGCTGGAACACTGATTAATGGTGCTCGTGGGATTTTTATAAATAAAGCGATTAAGCAGAGACCACAACCCGAGCATTTAATTGAGCTGTGGGGGTTTGAAGCGAGTCCATACACCAGAATCGTGCGCGCTGAACTCACAGAACTTGAATTACCATTTAAGTTTCATAATGTTGCTAAAGAACGTTGGCAGGATCAAGGACCAGCGATTTTACGATTGAAGCCTGGGAAATATATTCCTTTGGCTGGCGGTAAACGCGAGCAGGTTGTAAAGGTAATGAATCGCAAGGGGAAGGATATACAAGTCCCGTATTTAGTTGATCCTAATACAGGCGTAAAATTGTTCGAATCGAAGAAGATTGTAGAATATTTAAGAAAAAATTACGGTTAATTTTAGTTTGAGTGCTTTTTGGTCATGAATATAGGTGTATTCGTGACCAAATGCTAAGATAAAACATTATTTTGAGTTTTCAGCTTTTCTTACCGAACTATGTTTAAAAAAATTTCTGATTTGTTTCAAAAAAAACCATCGGCTGAGCAAGTTTATTTACAGACCCATCAAATTCGTCATGATCCTGAATTAGGATATATTATCGATGACGTTGTTTTGAATGAACTAAATGAAAGATTGTCATATTTTTCGAACCGAAAGGTTACTCGTTTTGATGATTTGGAAAATTTATTTTATCGGGGAATGTTGATCAAAGAGAAAATAGATCTCGAGTTGAATACAGGTCGTTTTACTACGAGATTAGGTAATAATCAACAGAATCTAGAACAGTTAAAAAAATTCGTGATATTGCTCAATGATTATTATCGTGAATTCAAACGTGAGCGCTAATGTTTGCGACTGAATGTTTGTGATATCTAAAAATAACTCATTCTCGATTTTGAACATGATAAAATAGTGCAATGTCCTACCAGACTTTTAAAGCGATCTTCATGTTCCAAAAAGAAATTTCTCAACTTAATCTATCACAAATAAAATCTGGCGAAAAAAGATGGTTAGGGGCGCTTAAAGGCTCTGCCATCGCTTTGCTTTTAAAAGAAATAAGTCAAAACTCTGATCGACTCTTTGTTCTGGTAGCTAGAAATAATCAACATTTAGCTCAACTTGAGAGTGAACTTGAATTTTATGGTGTGAAGCCCACCATCTTTCCAGATTGGGAGATCTTACCTTACGATCGGTTGTCTCCGCATCAAGATATTGTCTCAGAAAGATTATCAGTGCTCTCTAATATGCCAGCAAAAGGGATACTACTCATTTCAAGCACAACTTTGGCACAACGTGTTGCGCCGACGTCTTGGGTGTTAGGTGAGCATTTTGATATTAGCGTTGGGCAAAAATTTGATTTAGAAAAGCAGAAACAACGCCTGATTCAGGCTGGTTATCATTTGGTCGATACTGTATATGATCATGGAGAGTTTGCTGTTCGGGGAAGTTTAGTTGATATTTTTGCTTCAGGGCAAGATGCTCCAATTCGAATAGATTTGTTTGATGATGAAATTGATTCTTTGAAATTTTTTGATCCAGAAACTCAAAGGACCACGACGAAACTTGAACATTTTAAGGTTTTACCAGCTAAAGAGTTTCCTTTAAAAGAAGGTAGAGCTCAATTTCGAGACCGTTATGCTGAAGAGTTTCCAACGGCGAACCCGAAAAAAAATCCGATTTATCAGGATGTAATGGAGGGTATATCTTCACCCGGATTGGACTATTACTTTCCGCTGTTCTTTTCAAAAAAAGAAATGCTAGAACAAAGTAGTATTACATCATACTTACCAAATCATTCCATTGTCATTACAGATCGAAATATTGAAAGTGAATTAACTCAATTTTGGAAAGATATTTATCAGCGTTATGAAGACCGACGTCATAATGTTGATCAACCTTTATTAGCTCCAGAACAAATCTTCTTTCAACAAAATCAAATTTTTGAACAACTCAATCAGTTTCCTCGTATTATCGCATCTGACGAAGTTTTTGAACCTAAAGCGGGTGTAATTAATACCTCTGCTGAACAGCCACCTCGTTTAGCGGTAGAGCCTAAACATCAACAGCCATTTCATGCTGTAAAATCATTTATTGATGCTGCGCAACACCCTGTCTTACTCGTTGCTGAAAGTGCGGGACGTCGTGAATCGTTAAAGGACTCCTTGCGAGCAAGTATGGGTGAAATTCCTGTTGTAGAGCATTATCAGGAGTTTATTAATCAACAATATTCAGTAGCAGTAACGCATGCACCACTTGAACGTGGCTTGGAGATTAAAGGACAAATATCTGTCATTTCAGAAAATCAACTCTATGAGCATCGTGTTGTACAACGCCGTAGAAAACGCCAGCATGAAGTTTCTGAAGAGTTCTTAGTTAAAAGTTTAACTGAATTAAGTATAGGTGCTCCTGTAGTTCATATTGATCACGGTGTAGGTCGCTATGCGGGATTAGTGACTTTATGTATTGATGAGCAAGACCACGAATTTTTGCAACTTAATTATGCTGATGATGCCAAAGTCTATGTTCCTGTCACCAATTTGCATCTGATTAGTCGATACAGTGGAGGTGATCCTGATTTAGCACCACTGCATAAACTTGGTACTGATGCTTGGAATAAAGCTAAGCGCAAAGCACTAGAGCAAATACATGATGTTGCAGCCGAACTTCTTCATATTCAAGCAAGACGCCACTCAAAACCAGGTATTCAATTTGAATTAGATCACACTGCTTATATGCAGTTTGTTAGTGGTTTTGCTTATGAAGAAACGCTTGATCAAGCGAATGCTATCGAAGCGACTTTATACGACATGCAACAAGCTAAACCAATGGATCGTTTAGTCTGTGGTGATGTTGGATTTGGTAAGACAGAAGTGGCGATGAGAGCTGCTTTTGTTGCTGTACAGAACAATAAGCAAGTTGCTGTTTTAGTTCCAACAACTTTACTTGCGCAACAGCATTATGAATCTTTCAAAGATCGATTTGCTGATTGGCCTATCCGTATTGAAGTGTTATCTCGATTTGGCTCAAATAAAACACACTTAAAAACGATCGAAGATTTGGCAGAGGGTAAAGTTGATATCGTCATTGGAACGCATAAAATTTTGCAGGAAAATGTCCAGTTTAAACAACTTGGATTGATGATTGTTGATGAAGAACATCGCTTTGGTGTGCGAGATAAAGAACGTATTAAAGCGATGCGTGCCGATGTAGATATGCTGACGCTAACCGCTACGCCAATCCCGCGTACCTTAAATATGGCGTTTTCAGGTATGCGTGACCTCTCAATTATTGCTACACCACCTGCACGCCGTCTCGCTGTTAAGACCTTTGTCAATGAGCAGACCGATGCCACGATGAAAGAGGCGATCTTGCGTGAACTATTACGTGGTGGTCAGGTTTATATTTTGCATAATGAAGTGGATACCATTGAACGAGCGGCTGAAAATATTCGGTTGTTAGTTCCTGAAGCTCGGGTTGCAGTTGCGCATGGTCAAATGCGTGAGCGTGAGTTAGAACAGGTCATGCAGCAGTTTTATCATAAAGAATATAATGTATTGGTGTGTTCGACCATTATTGAAACGGGAATTGATGTACCAAATGCCAATACAATTATCATCGAGCGAGCAGACAAGCTAGGTTTGGCACAACTTCATCAACTGCGTGGTCGTGTGGGGCGCTCTCATCATCAAGCCTATGCGTATCTGATGGTTCCGTCTATTAAAGGCTTAAAAGGTGATGCTGAAAAACGACTTGATGCCATTCAGCGTGCTTCTACTTTAGGCGCTGGTTTTGTATTGGCAACAGAGGATTTAGAAATACGTGGAGCAGGCGAGCTTTTAGGTGAGCAACAAAGTGGTTCAATGCATGCAATTGGATATAGTCTATATATGGAAATGCTTGAGAAAGCGACTAAAGCTATCCAAAATGGTAAGACTCCTAACTTTGATGCCCCTTTGTCACTCACGGCTGAAATTAGTTTACATATGCCTGCATTAATTCCAGATGAATATTTAGGTGATGTGCATCAGCGTTTATTGTTCTATAAGCGAATTAGTAATACGGATACACAAGAAAAACTCGATCATATCCGTATGGAGCTTATCGATCGTTTTGGTGTGCTACCTCAACAAGTGAAATATCTTTTTACTGTTCATCAGGTGCGTATAAAAGCAGAAAAATTAGGTATTACCAAGATTGACTTGAGTAAGCAGGGTGGCCAAATTGAATTTTCACCTGATACTCCTGTTCAAGCGATGAGTATTATCCAAATGATGCAAAAACATCCGACATTTTTTAGAATGGACGGTGGTCAACGTCTGAAAGTGATGGTTATGCTTGAGGAAAATGACAAAAGAATTCAGTTTATTAATGATCTTTTAGATGAATTGATGAGAGGGCTCAACTGATCTAAGTTGGGCTTGAATCAATACTTGTTCATTGCTCAAAATGCACTGGCTGACAGTCAACCTTATAGGTTGATTTTTTAGCGATGCATTGCAATGAATGAGTGAGATTCAAATCAATGAAATACATATTTTTTTGTATCGAAACACATGACTAATAATACTCAGTCTAAAACTGTTGTGTTAGTATTAGCTATCCATTTAATTTTTGCGTCATTTATAAATATATGTTTAGTTTGCATCCACAACTTGCTCAAGATACTTTTTTTGTTGGCGACTTTCCACTTTCAACTTGTCGTTTAATGAATGACATGCAATTTCCATGGTTGATTTTGGTACCGCGTGTTCCTGGTGTAACTGAATTATATGAATTAAGCCAAGCAGACCAAGAACAATTTTTAAGAGAATCTAGCTGGTTATCTAGTCAATTATCTCGAGTTTTCCGTGCGGATAAAATGAACGTTGCAGCACTAGGAAATATGGTTCCTCAACTTCATTTTCATCATGTAGTTCGTTATCAGAATGATTCTGCATGGCCTAAGCCTGTTTGGGGTGCTTCACCTGCAGTTCCTTACAGTAATGATGTTTTAGCGCATATGCGTCAAACGCTCATGCTCGCGCTACGTGGTCAAGGTGACATGCCTTTCGATTGGCGTATGGAGTAAATACGTCAATTTCAGGGAAGAATAAAAATAATGTGAATTGAGGTAATAGCAATTGCCATTTGAACGAATGCTGGATAAAGAGCCACAGCAATTTGAAGTACTCCTCAGGATGATGGGGTATGTGATGATCGCGATTCTTGTTGTGATCTATTATTTCACTTCACAAAACCAAAATTATCAGATTTTATACCCTCTATTTATTTTCTTGCTGATTCTATTAGCGCCCCGAATTTCACACAGTATCCAATATCGTTATGGTAGTAAAACCAGACGTTTTGCGTTCTTTATTATTGATGTTGTTGTTGTAGCTACCGCCTTAGCAGCAGTGCATTTAAGTTTGTTGCCAACATTTGTTTTCCTGTTTGGATTAGTGTATACCGCCGTTAATAATAAAATTTCGATGATGGTGAGTTCGATTGCAATTTTAGTTGCGATCATTGTTTTTTATATTTGTACAATTTTTATTTTTGGTTTTGAAGATTATTTCCAGCAAACTTCAATCGAATTGTCCGTAGTCTCGTGTATATGTGCGATTCTTTTTGTGAATTTTGCTAATTATTATCAGAATCGACGTGTAAAAAAATTAGATGTTCAACGTCAAACTTATTTTAAAGAAATGAATCGATATATTGAGTTATCGAATCAGTTAAGCCGCTATGCACCAATTCAATTGTGGCAATCAATCATGCGTGGTGAAACTGAAGCGAAACTTGAATATAAACGAAAAAAAATTACGATTTTTTTCTCTGACATTCAGGGATTTACTGAGCTTTCAGAGACTCTTATTCCAGATGACTTAGCTTTTGTTTTGAATGACTATCTGAGCCATATGACTGAAATTGCCAAGCAATATGGTGGAACAATTGACAAGTTTATGGGAGACGCGATTCTCATTTTCTTTGGAGATCCAGATTCGCAAGGGGTTGAACAAGATGCCAAAAATTGCATCGATATGGCGATGGCAATGCGTCAACAAATGAAATTTTTGCGTGAACGCTGGGTGAAAATGGGATACTCTGCACTGCATATACGTATGGGCATTAGTACAGGTTATTGTCACGTTGGTAACTATGGCGCAGTTCATCGAATGGCATATACCATTGTTGGGCGGGATGCAAATTTAGCTGCAAGACTTCAAAATGCTGCAGAAATTGATGAAATTTTAATCTCGGATGAGACTTATAAGTTAGTTAAAAACTATTATCTTTGTGCACCTCAGGAACCTATAGAGCTGAAAGGGATTCATGGTTCAATTAAAAGTTGGCAGGTCATGGAAAAATATAGCACCAAGCAAACCCATCAACATTGGTTTGATTACGAGTACAAAGGGTTTCAACTGGTGCTGAATATGGAAGAAGTACAAAATTACGAATATGCTGAATTAATCGCAGTTTTAGAAAAAATGATTGAACGTATTAAACTTCAGCAGGATTTAACCAACTCTTCTGGTATTGTGAAGTTAAAACTATCTGATGAAGTAAAATATCTAAATTAGGATTTTATATCTACATAAATAAAAAGGTCACTTAAGTGACCTTTTTTATATGGTTTTACAAATGATTAATGATTTTCAGAAGCATGGTTAATCGTGTACTTCGGAATTTCAACTTCTAAATCATCATTTTCAATTTTTACTTGACAAGAAAGACGTGAATCAGGCTCTAAACCCCAAGCACGATCGAGTAAATCTGCTTCTACATCATTCATTTCTTCAAGACCGTCAAAACCTTTACGAACAATGACATGGCAGGTCGTACAAGCTGCAGACATATCACAAGCATGTTCAATTTTGATACCATTTTTTAGAAGGCTTTCGCAAAGATTGGCATTTTGCTCAACTTCAAACTCAGCACCTTCAGGGCAAATTTGCGCATGTGGAAGAACTTTAATACGTGGCATAAATTTTTACCTATGTTTAGTTTGAGTTTGACCAATCGTCAAGCTTAGTGCCTTTGAGAGCATGATCAATATGTTGATTCATTCGTTTTGCAGCAAATGCATCACTATGAACTTTTAACGCAGCAACAGCAGCTTCAATTGCTTCAATATCAGAAGTTTCAAGTTGTTGAGCCAAATGAGTTTGTGCAGAAATTAAATCCTGAGCTTCCTGTTCAGTCAAGAGTTTAATATCAGCTTTAAGCGCTTGAGAAAGAGCTTCAAGTTCTCGTTGAGCTTCAACTCTAGTTTCATGTAAATGACGAAGGGCTTTATCTTCTGCTGCAAATTTAAAACCATCAACCAGTAGGCGCTCCATATCAGTATCAGATAAACCATACGATGGTTTAATATCAATCTGAGCTGAGACGTTAGATGTTGTTTCACGAGCAGATACCGATAAGAGACCGTCAGCATCGACTTGATAAGTCACTTCAATGCGTGCTTGACCAGCAGTCATCGGTGGAATGCCGCGTAAAACAAAACGTCCGAGACTACGGCAATGTTCTACTAAATCGCGCTCACCTTGGACAACATGGATTAACATCGCAGTTTGACCATCTTGATACGTGGTGAACTCTTGACGACGAGCGACAGGAATTGCAGTATTACGTGAAATTAATCGCTCTACTAATCCACCCATGGTTTCAATACCAAGTGATAATGGTGTTACATCAAGTAGCAAAGAACCATCGGTGCTATTACCAATTAACTGGTTGGCAGTAATTGCAGCACCAATTGCAACGACTTCATCTGGATTAATGGTACACAGGGGTTCTTGACTAAATACTTCTGCTACAGCTTTTTGTACCGCATAAGAGCGAGTAGAGCCACCAACTAAAACGACATTTTTAATATCGTCTAATTCCAATTTAGCATCACGTAATACTCGTTTGCACACTGAAATCGTTTTATCTAGAGCAACTTTAATGATGCTTTCAAACGTTGCACGATCCAATGTTAATTCGTTTTCTAAAAGCTGAAGATTAACTTGATCTTGGTCCGATAAAGCTTCTTTCGCTTTACGTGCTGCAACAAGGAAGTGTGCATACTCGTTATCATCTAAGGTCTCGATATTGAGCGATTTTTTAGCCCACTTGACGATAAGACGATCTAAATCATCACCTCCAAGTGCAGTGTGTCCACCTGTAGCGAGTACCTCAAATACACCCTGTGAGAAACTTAGGATGGATACGTCGAAAGTACCACCACCTAAGTCATAAATCACATAGTTTTGATCTGTACTTAAATTTGTTGCTTGATCTAAACCATACGCTACAGCTGCTGCTGTAGGTTCGTTTAATAATCTCAGTACGTTTAAACCAGCGAGCTGTGCAGCGTCTCGTGTTGCTTGGCGTTGTGCCTCATCAAAATAGGCAGGTACTGTAATGACAGCACCATTTATGGGATTCTTTAAACTTGCTTCAGCGCGATCTTTTAGGTTTTTTAGAATTTCAGCAGAAATTTCGACAGGTGTTTTACGACCTTGCGCTGTTTCAAAAGCAGGCATCTGATTGTCTTCACCCACCAATTGATATGGGTGTTGAAATTTAATATCAGCTTTTGAGCGTCCCATAAAACGTTTTACAGAAACAATAGTATTCTGTGGGTCACGAGTTACAAACGGTTTTGCGTCATTGCCGAGCACAGTAGAGTTTTCAGCATAATGTACGATAGAAGGAAGTAACACTTGACCTTGTTCATCATTTAGAACTTTAGGTTTGCCAGAAAGCACAGTTGCTACAAGAGAGTGGGTCGTACCTAAATCAATACCAATAGCAATGCGATGTTCATGTGGCGCACTTGATTGTCCAGGTTCAGCAATTTGCAAGAGTGCCATGTGTTAAATCCCTTGAAAATAAAACAAAAAAATAAAATTAGAATTCGTCATCTAAGTCAAAATCTTCATCATCGAGAATACGATCTTCAGCTTGATGTATATCATTCATCACTTTTTGGAAGAAACGTAATTTTCGAACAGTATCGCGAGACTCAGCCCAATCTTCAGCTTCATAGTCTATTTTGAATTCGCGAACTAAACCATCAATCCATTGTTGCACTTCAGTTTTTAAAGATGAAAGTTGTTCAGAACTTTGAGCTTCATCTAACTGTTCACGAATTTCTAATGCAGATTGTAAAAATTCGAAATCATTGATGGATTGATCTAAATGATAGTCTTGTTTTTTGAGTGTAAGTAAATATCCAGCACGGCTGTCAACTTGAGATAAAACTTTATAAGCTTGATTGATTTCGCTAGATTTGATCAAGGCTTGGTCTTTATTTTCAGCTTTATCTGGATGATATTGTTGCTGCAATTTTAGAAAGTTAGCTTTCAAAGTTGCTAAATCAATATCGAGTGCTACAGGGAGATTAAACAACTCAAAATGATTCATGGATTTGGAATTCCAAAATAGTGAAAAATAAAAGTGGGCGCTGAATAGAATTAAAACAGTGCAGGGCACTGTTTTAATCAGGTAAAAAGAGAATGATTATCTTAAACAGTGAAAGATTCACCACAACCACATTCACCTTTTTTGTTTGGGTTGTTGAATTCAAAACCTTCGTTTAGACCATTTTTAACATAGTCCATTTCCATACCTTCTAGATAAACAAGGCTCTTCGGATCAACGAAAACTTTAACCCCAAACTGTTCAAAGACTTGATCATGTTCGTCAACTTCATCAACGAATTCGAGAACATAAGCCAGTCCAGAACAACCTGAAGTTTTCACACCAACGCGAATACCTTCACCCTTACCGCGATTCAATAAATAATTGCTGATATGAGTTGCAGCATTTTCAGTTAAATTGATCATGAAAACTCCATTCAATCATCAAGCGCTAAATTAAGCTTTCGCTTTTTTGCTACGGTAGTCTTCTACAGCAGCTTTAATTGCATCTTCTGCAAGTACAGAGCAGTGTACTTTTACAGGAGGAAGCGCAAGTTCATTTGCAATATCAATATTCTTGATTTGCTGTGCTTGGTCTAAAGTTTTACCTTTTAGCCATTCAGTTACAAGTGAACTTGAAGCAATTGCAGAACCACATCCGTAAGTTTTGAAGCGAGCTTCTTCAATTACACCATTCTCATCCACTTGGATTTGAAGACGCATAACGTCACCACAAGCTGGTGCACCGACCATACCTGTACCTACGTTTTCTGCGTTTTTATCTAAAACACCAACATTACGAGGATTTTCGTAATGATCAATCACTTTTTCGCTATAAGCCATGATGCGTCTCCAAACCTCAGGGTCGGCTGATAATATTTAATATGGGTGCATCTTATTAAATTTCAATATTTAAGCTTAATAAGATGCATGTGTTTGGTTTAAATTAGTGTTCTGTCCATTCAACTTTCGACAGATCAATCCCTTCTTTGTACATATCCCAAAGTGGAGAAAGGTCACGTAATTTTTCTACAGCAGCTTTAGTTACTTCTAGCACATGATCAATATCTTCTTCAGTCGTATATTTACCAAAACTGAAGCGAATTGAACTGTGTGCTAACTCATCAGATAAGCCTAATGCACGAAGAACATAAGAAGGTTCTAATGTTGCAGAAGTACAAGCTGAACCAGATGAAACAGCAGCGTCTTTAAGTGACATCATTAAAGATTCACCCTCAACGAAGTTAAAACTTACGTTTAAGTAGTTTGCTACGTTTTGAGTCGGATGACCATTTAAGAAAACTTGTTCAAGATCTTGTAGACCATTCCAAAGTTTGTCACGTAGAGTGCGTAAGCGAGTTTGTTCAGCAACTAGGTTTTTACCTGCAAGTTCAAATGCTTCACCCATACCAACGATTTGGTGAGTTGCAAGCGTACCAGAACGCATACCGCGCTCATGACCACCACCATGCATTTGAGCTTTAAGACGCACACGTGGACTACGACGTACGTAAAGTGCACCGATACCTTTAGGGCCATAAATTTTGTGAGCAGAGAAACTCATTAAATCAATTTTCATGGTTGATAAATCGATTTCAACTTTACCAGCAGCTTGGGCGGCATCTACGTGGAAATATGTCTTATTCGCACGAGTTAATTCACCAATAGCGGCAACATCAGTCACAGTACCAATTTCATTATTGACCATCATTAATGAAACAAGAATTGTATCAGGACGTAAAGCAGCTTGAACCATTTCAGGAGTAATTAGACCTGTTTGAGCTTCTGGTTCAAGATAGGTAATTTCAAAGCCTTCTTGTTCTAATTCACGGCAAGTATCTAAAATTGCTTTATGTTCAATTTTACTCGTAATAATGTGTTTGCCTTTTGAAGCGTAGAACTGTGCAACACCTTTTAGTGCAAGGTTGTCAGATTCTGTAGCGCCAGATGTCCAAACGATTTCGCGTGGATCTGCTTTTACAAGATTTGCAACTTGCTCACGAGCGTATTCAACTTTTTCTTCAGCTTGCCAACCATATGCGTGCGAACGTGATGCAGGGTTACCAAAAGTCCCATCGAATGTAAGGCATTCCATCATGCGCTCAGCAACTTGTGGGTCGACTGGAGTCGTTGCAGCATAATCAAGATAAATTGGACGTTTCATGTCAAATACCTGTAACCGATAAAAGGGCTGAATCTAATGGAGCTGTATTCTGGCGGATCGCAACAGTTTGAACGTTATCGCGAGCAACTAAATCAGCAAGAGAGATTTTAGCTAAGTAATCGGCAATGTGGAGGGAGAGTTCTTGCCATAAATCGTGAGTTAGACACATTGCGCCATTTTGGCAGTTACCTTTGTGGTCACAACGTGTTGCATCAACAGTTTCGTTTACAGCTTCAATAATTTCTAAGACCGTAATATCAGAAGCATTACGCGCTAAATGGTATCCACCATTAGCACCACGTACACTCGAAACCAAGCCATGACGCTTTAATTTAGCAAATAGTTGTTCTAAATAAGCCACAGAAATAGTTTGGCGAGTAGCAATTTCTGCCAAAGTAATGGTTTGTTCAGTCGGCTGCAAAGCTAGATCAAGTAATGCAGTCACTGCGTAGCGACCGCGAGTGGTTAAGCGCATGATTCGATACACGTGTAAAAGGCTAGATGATGAAATTTTATGAATTCCGACTAATTTAGTCAAGTATTTTTTCTAAAAACCAACTAAATTAATCGGAATTAAATATGGCGAGGATTTAAACAGATAAAACTTTATTATTTTAATAAATATTCAATAAATTATACACGATTAAAGCCACGAATAGAACGGAAACTATCCCGAACGCAATATTGGTACGTTTTTGGTTGGTTTGCATGCGACGAATACGATTTTTATATTGTTTTACCGCTACTTGAAGTGTATTGATTTTAGATCTTTGTAAGTCAATTTTTTCAAGTAATGGTGCAATGCGTTTTCTCGAAGCCTTTGTATCTTGGTCTTCAGAAGCTGTTGTTAACCAGTTTTTCCAATCTGAAAGTAATTTCGGTGTTGAGAGATGTAATGCTAAATCTCTGAATTCGTCTTTAAGCTTTTGATCACCTTCAATACGCATTTTTTTCAAACTTCTGCGGTTTGCAAACCCGAAAATTTGAATGATATCGACTAAAGTACTACTTACCTTGAGGTCAGGTTCTTTTTCTGGCGCTTGAAGGTCAAATAAGATGCCTTTATCCGTAAATTGGATATAAAAGTCAAAATAGGGGATATAGCTATTCATTTTAATTGTAATTTGTTGTTCTACAAATTTTTTTGCTTGAAGGCGAACAACACGGTCATGTTTTAAGACGAAAGAATAGAATGTCTCTAAAACTAACATAACAATGTTAAGCAACAAACGGGTATGACCTTGTTGTTGTTGCGATTCACTCATAAAAAAATCCTATTCAAATTTAATAAATCTAAAAAGTTCTATTAACACAAACTTAAATTAAGTCTAAGATTACATCATTTATCATTGCTTTGTAGAACAGTTTTGAACAAGGTTCAATAGCGATATTTGATATTATCAATGTATTTTATGCACGAATAGTCAGTTTAGAGGCTAAAATATACAGGAGTGTAACGGTGGATCAAGATGTAAATAACAATAAAGAACAGGAATTAATGGACAACTCACAACCTGCAAACTCACGTAAAACAAAGCATCAACGCAAGTCCACACTTGATTTTCGTAAATATACTAAACAAATTTGGCTTGCTGGTTTAGGTGCTTTTTCTCGCGCAGAGGAAGAAGGTAATAAAATGTTTGACTCTTTAGTCAAAGTTGGTGAAGAGCTTGAATCAAAAACGGTTGAATTTACAGATCAAACAGTAAACAAAGTTGCGGAAAAAACTAAAGAGTCTGTTACGGATAAAAAAGATAAGGTGGAAAAACTTTTAGATCATGGGGTGAGTACTTCGCTTAATCGTATTGGGCTCGTCTCAACTAAAGATGTACAACATCTTGAGAATATGATTTTAGATATTCACCAGAAATTAGATGTGCTCATTGCTGAAAATCAAGCTTTACGAGCCAAACTCGAAAAAAAATGATGGATTTAGAGATAAAACTGTAATTTTGGTATTTTTTGTCGCTTATTTTGATCAAAACAGGTCGAGCAGTATTGCGTTTCCCCCCAAAGCATTGCTATAAAGTCGTCATGGCCTTTTAAAATACAAGCCTTGGATTTTAAACAAACGATATAAGAGGACGTAATCTTCATGAATAAATCAGAATTGATTGATGCGATTGCAGAGAAAGGGGGATTGTCTAAGACTGATGCTGGTAAGGCATTGGACGCGACTATTGCTTCTATTGGCGAAGCGCTGAAAAAAGGTGACTCTGTTACTTTAGTAGGATTTGGTACTTTCAGCGTTAAAGATCGTGCTGCACGCACTGGTCGTAACCCGAAAACTGGCGAAGAATTACAAATTAAAGCAAGCAAAGTTCCTAGCTTTAAAGCTGGTAAAGGTTTAAAAGATTCTGTAGCTTAATTCTTATTAAGTCCAAAACGCGCCGACTTGGCGCGTTTTTTATTAAAAAGAAAATTTATGGCTTCATCTGATATATTCGGTTTGGATTATCAGTTAGAATCGCTTTGAAATAAAATATTGGAATACCTATGGAATCGTTTCGTAAACTCATTAAAGGGTGGCTCGGCAAAGTCCTTCTAGTATTATTTTTGACACCATTGGCATTGGTCGGTATTGAAGGCTATTTCGGTGGTGGAAACAAAGATGGGATTGCTAAAACCGTTAATGATTTAGAAATTTCTAATAAAGAGCTAGAAGTTCAAACGAAGAATTATAAAGATCAATTCTTACAAATGGTTCAAGGTGATGAATCACTTCTGAATCAATCGTATATTGAACAAATGGCTCTAGATAGTTTAATTGATCGTGCTTTATTGGTTCAGCAGGCTGAAAAGTTAGGCATCAGTTTAAGTGATGCTCAGATTGAACAAATGATTGCTCAACAGCCAAGTCTGCAGGTTGATGGTAAATTTTCACAACAAGCTTATGAAAACTATCTTCGATCAATTAATATGACGAGCCAGGGTCTAATCCAAAATTTAAGACAAGATCATGCGCTTCAAATGTTAGTTTCAAGCATTCGTGATAATTCTTTGGTAAGCCAAAGTGATATTCAGCAAATCGCAAATCTACAAGGTGAGCAACGTACGTTATTTATGTCATCTGTAAAATTGGATGATTACAAAACGTCTGTAAAAATAACTGATGCTGAAGTCGCTGCTTATTATGAAAAACATAAAGTGCTGTTTAAGCAACCTGCCTCAGTTGATCTTGATTATGTATTGGTAACGCCTGCTATGGTAGCAAATGCCACAACAACTGTTACAGATGCAGAATTAAAACAAGCTTATGATCAATATGTAACTCAACAAAATAAAAATGCCAAAGTTGAAGTCCAACATATTTTGATTACAACAGATAATCGTACTGCGCTTGAGGCTGAAAAAATAGCCAATGATGTCTATGCAAAAATTCAATCAGGATTATCTTTTGCAGAGGCTGCTCAACAGTATTCTGAAGATTCTAGTTCCAAAGATAATGCGGGTCGAGTTGATGGTTATGAAGCCGGTGTATTCGGTGATGCTTTTGATAATGCAGTTCAAGCTTCAAAAGGTACGATTTCTAAGCCAGTAAAAACCGATTTTGGTGTACATATTATTCAAGCTAAAGCTGCTCAAGTGAATGTTGCTAGTTTTGAGTCTGAAAAAGCACGTCTTGAAGCTGATTTATTAAAATCTAAAAATGCCAATGCTTATTCTGATCTAGTGAATGGTTTGAATGAGCTCGTTGTAAGTAGCGATGCATTAGATGTAGTCCCTCAGGAATTAAAATCGGCTAAATTGGTTACTGCGAATAATGTAACTCTCGCAACTCAAAATTCAGTCCTAGCCGATCCTGCTGTAAAAGCTAAAATCTTTAGTCAAGATGTAAAAAATGGTGATCGTAACGCGACCAGCAATATACAATTGGCTAATGGTGATACAGTTTGGTTGAAAGTTCGTGAATACCGTGAAGCTGGTGTTCAACCTTTATCAGTAGCCAAAGCGAAGGTTAAAGAAAAGCTGTTGAATCAAAAGGCATATGAAGCTGCTCAAGCAAAAGTTGCTGCAATGTTAAAGGATTTTAAAACACTACCTTCACAGCAGGTTTTAACTAAGCATCAGCAATCTTTCGTAAATGCTGGTGTTTTTACTCGTTCTCAAGGTCTTAAGCGAGAAATTGAACGTGCTGCATTTAGTGTGCCTGCACCTAAAGCAGGAATGTGGTCTGTGACTACAGCTCAATTACCAAATGAAATGGTAATTATCGGTGTGGCTGAGGTAAATAAACCATCTATGGATTCGATTTCGGCTGAAGAAAAACAGCAGCTTGCACAGCTTTATCAAAACTATCGTGGTACACAATTACTTAAAGATTACACTGAGTATTTAAAGACAGTTGCAAAAATCAAGTAACTCACCAGTAATTCTATCTTCATAAAAAAAGCACTTCGGTGCTTTTTTTATTTTGCTATGATTTATTCAATTCGATTAATTCAAATAAGTATTACGATATTGGCTTGGACTGCATAGATAATGTTTTTTGAAGGCTTGACTAAATGCAGTCTCTGATGAATAACCAACTTTGTGCGCGATTTGTTGAATTGAAAGCTGGCTCAAGCGTAAAAGTTGACTGGCTAATCTTAAACGGTGTTTCTGTAAGTATGCTAATGGTGTTTCATTCACCATATTTTGAAATAAATGAGCGAATTTTGAACGCGACATAAAGCAAGTTTCTGCCAATGATTCTACAGTCCAGTTTCGTTCTGGTTGGCTGTGAATCGCTGAAAATGCAGGGCTCAGTTCTGGGTGAGTAAGTGCATTTAACCAGTTATTCTGGTCTGTAAGCGTGGAAATGTAATCTCTCACGCATTCGATTAACATAATACTCACCACGTGATCCATAATCTTATGGCGACCAGGTCGGTTCATCTTGGTTTCATCAGCCACGAAATAAAGCCCGATCCTTAACCACTCCGGCTCTCTAGCATTCAGTGCATTGTTTAAATGGATATAAGTGGGTAAGGCTTGAATCAATGGTCCACCCATAATACTGTCCATATTAGATCGTATACTGAAGATGAGAGATTTCTCAGATTTATCATCTTCGTCACCGAGGATAATTTCATCATCTCTTAAACCTTTAAATAAATGATCTATTTGAGTAATGTTGACTAATCTTTGTTCTTGATGGCTATAGGCTTGATGTGACATTCCAGAAGGAATAATTGCCATATCTCCAGCTTTTAAATGTAGCTGTTCGCCATTTTGAAATTTAAAAAAGGCTTCACCGTATAATAAAATATAGGTAATCATGGCTGTTTGATGACTTAACTCAAAAGCCCATTTACCTTGTGCTTGAAGGTAGAGATATTCCGTATTTTTGAGGTGAATATCTTCAAAAACTTGACTGAGGGCATCCATGTTTTTTGTATATTCCCTATACGCTTACAATTGCTGAATCTTAACATGTGTAAAGATTTCTATAATGTATTTTAACTTCAAAATCATCGTGGAAATACGACTCAATAGCTTTTTTGGACGATTACGACTGTATTTGAAGTTTGAAATGACCAAAGATAAAAATAAGAAATAGAAAAGGAAAATTGCAAGTGAATGCAAAGGTAAAAGTTGAAGAGTTATTGAGTCAGAACCCGATAGCGCAAGGCTTACAACTGGATAAGAAGCGTTACTTATGGTTGCTTAGTCCAGCACTGCCTGTATTAGGGATGGGCTTTTTGGCTGGATATCAATACGGACCTAAAGCAACTAAAAAATTGTTTGCATTAGGTGGACCTTTATTATTACACGTAATTATTCCCACCATTGATGCTTTGGTCGGTACTGATGAGAATAATCCGAGTGATGAGCAGATCAAAAAATTAGTCAGTGATCCTTACTATGATCGTATAGTAAAAATGTTTGTTCCTTTACAATATGCAGCCAATTTTTTTGCTGGGTACGTGGTCTCTCGTAAAGAAACCCCATTGTTGGATCAGTTGTTGATTGGTTGTACTATGGGGTTGATCAACGGTATTGGTGTGAATACTGCCCATGAACTATGCCATCGACCGAAGCGTGCAGATCATTATTGGTCACACGTGACACTAGCACCACTTGGATACAATCATTTCCGTATTGAGCACCCATATGGGCATCATAAGCGCGCAGCTACTCCAGAAGATCCAGCGACTTCTAAGATGGGTGAGACCTTTTACGAGTTTCTTCCAAGAACCATTAGCGGTGGCTTGAAGTCAGCAATACAGATTGAAAAACATCGACTAAATCGTAAGGGTGAGTCGTTCTTTTCACTGAAAAATGAGTTATTTCACGGCGCAGCCATTAGTGCAACTTTTCACGCAACGATGCTAAAACTGTATGGTAAGAAAATTTTACCATTCTTAGCCATACAGTCACTTTACGGTGTGACTTTATTTGAAATGGTCAACTATCTTGAGCACTACGGCTTATTGCGAGAAAAGAAAGAAGATGGAAGTTATTCGCGTACTATGCCTGAACATAGTTGGAATAATAATAACATCACAACCAATCTATTCTTATACCAGTTGCAGCGCCATTCGGATCATCATGCTTATCCGACACGACCATTCCAAGCATTGAGAAACTTTGAAGAAGCGCCAGTGTTGCCAAGTGGATATGCGACGATGTTGATCCCAGTTTTAATACCTAAGTTATGGTTTAAAATTATGGATAAGCGCGTATTTGACCATTATGGTGGCGATTTAAATAAAGCCAATATTCATCCAAAACGACGAGCAAAAATTTTTAAAAAATTTGGTGTTATTGATAAATTATTGGGCTAACACTCAAAAATAAAAAAACCGATCATGGGTCGGTTTTTTTATAATACTTTTAACATGCGTATTTCGCATGCATCACTATGTCCAGTATTTCCTAATGGGTGTTGTAGATGTTGAAAACCTAATTTTTCATATAATTTTACAGCCTGCCAGAGAGATGCTGTGGTTTCGAGATAAATTTGCGTGTAACCCTGATCTCGTGCAAATTGGATACATTTTTCTAGAATTTGTTTTGCAAAACCCAAACATCGTATTGAGGGCATAAAATACATTTTTGTATCTCTAGGGTGTTTTCGTCGCCCAGCAAAGGTGCAATGCCCCCACCACCAAAGACCTCGTGTTGGTCATTGCTAATAACCC
This sequence comes from Acinetobacter sp. 24-47-62, assembly GCF_056779765.1. Lineage (NCBI taxonomy): Bacteria > Pseudomonadati > Pseudomonadota > Gammaproteobacteria > Moraxellales > Moraxellaceae > Acinetobacter > Acinetobacter sp. 24-47-62. The sequence continues at coordinate 124,275 of NZ_JBWYIN010000001.1, read as the reverse complement.
AATATATGGAGTGAGGTTTTGTATAAACGTCATAGAGTTGATCTAGAATTGGATCTGCAACTGCGAAGCCTGATTCAGCAGCGAGACCAAACTCCACTGAGACTTCACGGATGATTTTTGCAATATGGGGATTATCTTGGGGTTGAATAGTTCGAATAAAGTACATAATTGATGAAACTTAGTAAATCTTCATAGAGTATATCTAAGTTTCATCGCAGTTGAATTTAATTCAACGTGATTTATTTCAATTCGCTTGATGATTTTCCAAGTTCACGGCGCGCAACAATAAGCTGTTGAATTTGTTGTGTGCCCTCGAAGATATCTAGAATTTTGGAGTCGCGCGCCCATTTTTCCAATAACTCATCTTCGGTGTAGCCTACACTTGCAGCAAGTTCGACACACTTCAATGTAATTTCATTACAAATGCGTCCAGCTTTCGCTTTTGCAATAGAAGCTTCACGCGAGTTAGGCTTTTTATTGTCTGCCATCCATGCAGCTTTTAGGGTTAATAAACGTGCAGCTTCCCATTCTGCTTCCATGCGATAAATCTGAGCTGCAATATTTGAGGATTGAAGGTAAGGAGTGGCATATTCAGCATCTAGTTGGTCTTTAAAAATTTCCTTGATACGCTCTAAAGACGCTTTAGAGCACCCAACTGCCATTGCAGCCACAAGAGGGCGTGTATTATCAAAAGTTTCCATGACGCCTGCGAAACCTTTTGCAACATCGATTTCAGCATTACCTAATAAATTTGCAGCAGGGACGCGACAATCGATAAAGCGAATGACAGCAGTATCTGAAGCTTTAATTCCGAGTTTATGTTCAAGACGTTCAACGGTCATGCCAGGCGTGCCTTTAGGAACAACAAATGATTTGATTGCTGCACGCCCAAGTTTTTTATCGAGTGTTGCCCAAACCACGACTGAATCAGCTCGTTCGCCAGAAGTGACGAAAATTTTCTCGCCATTTAAAATATAATCATCACCATCTTTAGTCGCTGTGGTGCGTATTGCTGCAGAATCAGATCCACAGCCTGGCTCGGTAATTGCCATCGCAGCCCAAGTTCCCTTGAAGCGTTCAAGTTGCTCTTCATTGGCTACAGCAGCAATTGCAGAGTTACCTAATCCTTGGCGAGGCATGGTAAGTAATAAACCAGTATCGCCATAACACATCTCAATTACACCCAAAGCAGTAGACATGTTCACGCCATTTTTGTTGCCTTGAGTCGTATCTCCACGTTTATTGACCGCAGCGCCAGCATTCATGCCATCGCCACCTTCATTCATACCATCCAATAGGGATGCTAACATGTCGAGTTCTTTGGGATAAGCATGTTCAGCTTTATCATATTTGCGTGAAATAGGGCGAAGCACGTTTAACGCTGTCTGATGAGCTTGATCAACAAGCATTTTAAATTTTTTCGGATTTTCTAAATTCATTATCTTTGTCCTTAAATTTTTATTATTTGATTAAGCATGTAAACCAGAATGCATAATGGCAGTAGCACGCAAATCTCGATACCAACGTTCAACTGGATGTTCTTTGGTAAAGCCATGTCCACCTAAGAGTTGTACGCCATCAGTGCCAATTTTCATTGATTTTTCTGCGCATAAAATTCGTGCTAAATATGCTTCGCGATGGAAACTTAAACCTGATTCTGCACGACTTGCAGCATTCAAAACCAACATTTTCATAGCATCAATTTCAATAGCCATATCCGCGATCATAAATGCAACACTTTGACGGTGGGATATTGGTTCACCAAATGCGGTGCGTTCATTGGCATACTGAATGCAATATTGTTTAACCGCTTGGCATGTACCCACTGACATTGCACACCACATTAAATTGCCCAGATCAATGAACGCTGAATAATCAAAATCTTGCTCATTTAGTTTAAATGCTGGTGTGTTGTTAAATTTTAGGCTCACAGATTGGGTTGCTTTAAGCCCCATTGCTGGATTTGCTTTATATGAAATCGTTTCATTTCGCTCAACAATGAAAACCTGAGCTGTTCCATCTAAATCTGCGGAAACCAATAAAAGATCTGCCTGCTCACCTAGAATAACGATAGTTTTTTCACCATTAATGACAAAATGATCGCCTTGGCGTGTCGCTTTTGTTTTTAATTGGAAAGGGTTGAAAGCAGGTGTATTTTCCTGAACAGCAAAAGTTGCAAATAGATCATCTTGTTCGCTAAATGCCGACAAATACTTATTTTGAATCTCTGCTGAACCCCACTGTGTAATTGCATTAATGACTGAGAACGTGGAGAGTAATGTAGCTGTTAATGAGAAGTCACCTTGTGCAAGTTGCTCTGCGATCAGCACATTTGTAACCACATTCTTTTCTGAAGCAACGCCGCCGTATTGTTCAGGCAATGCATAATAATTGACACCTAAATCTTTAAATTGAGCCCATAAGTTTTCTGGAAAAGTAGCTTGGTGGTCGGCTGTATGTGCTAGGGGGTAGAGAACTTCATGAGCAAATTGTTGCATCGCATCAACAGTCATCTGTTGTTCTTCAGAAAGGCTGAGATCAAATAACCCTTTTTGCTGATTGGATAGACGTTGAGTCGGAGTATTGGATTTTTGTTTAAAAATTTTCTGTGTAGAGCCCAAGGTTTTAAATCCAGCCTTAGAACCTTGATAAAGCGAGCGTTCGATAATTTTTCTTAGTTTTAATTGATCGATTAAATCACTGCCTGCGAGCTTAGTGATCAAGGCTAAGCCTAAACCTTGCGCTTTGTTTGCGATATCATTCATTGTTGTAAATTCCCTGATGGTTTTTTTATACAACAAGATCGTGACATGTGTTTAGTGAAATGACTATGTCGAAAATGACTAGCTTAAAAGACTTTTTTGACCAAACAGATAAATGGTAATTCAATAGGTATTTTAATGAAATTTAAGATATATTCTTTTTAGTAATTAAATTTTTTATTTAATAAATTGACCATAGTGACACGATAGATCACTATGGTCTTAGTTCATTAAATATATGATTGGATCATTTTACGTACATTTGTTTTTGCTTCGATCACAGTCATGAATGTATATGCACCTATGAACTTACGACTGATGAACATAAATTCTTTTGGTGGAACTGAAAAATAGCGCGATGCCATCGACTTGGATGCTCGTTGCATCACACGGCTATGCAGCTGGCTTTGTTTCCAATCATAGCGCTGCTGTTCATCCATAATGCCTGTTGGTAGGTCTGGGTTATTGCTATAAGTACTAAAAGCTTCAGTAGCTAGAAGGAACACTTTTGCCATGTCAGGTTTAATGCTTAATGGCATTGCATCGAAAAACTCATAACCTGTCATAGCATTGACCATGGCTTGAGCATCATGATGATAGCCCGCGGTAATTAAATTACGAGCTACCTTGAGGAGTTGATCATCAAATTGACGGATCGCACCGAAGTCTAAAAGAATGATTTTATCTTCAATTTGCGCGCCGTCACCTAAGCGTACTAGGTAATTACCAAAGTTAGGATCAGTCTGCATCTCGCCCCATTCAAACACTTCACGAACGGCAATTTCAAGCGATGCCTCACCTAATTTGTTGCGACGTTCCTGAGGGAGTGAAAGCATGACTGGGCTATTAATCGGAACACCACGCTCAAAAGTCATACAAAGCACTTGATCTGTACAATATTGATCAATAATTTGTGGAACAACATAACGCGGATCATCTTTTAAACGCGCTCTAAAACGACGTGTTGTTTCAGCTTCAATTTTGTAATTTACTTCACGGTGCATCATTTCGCGAACCTCATCAAACCATTGATCAAATTCACGAGTTTGAGGAACCATGCGTGTAAGTTTGAGCATGTTCTTAAACAAGCTCATATCTGAGTCAATTGCGCTTGCTACACCTGGATATTGAACTTTGAGCACCAATTCAAGTCCATCAGACTTACGTGTTGCACGGTGAACCTGTGCTAATGATGCGGTGCCTAAAGGCTCATGATCAATGGTGAGATCATCGAGTTTAGATCCAAGTTGGTTGCGCAGTTGCTCATGGATTGCAGGCCACGCGAGGGCAACGGTCTGATTATTTAAAGTATTTAAGGCTTGCGTGATCTCTTCAGGTAGAAAATGCTCACCATATAACGCCATCATTTGACCAATTTTGACGATAGAGCCTTTTAATTTACCGATTTCAGCAACGAGATAGTCAGCTTGTTCTTTCATCGCTTGTTTACGTTTTTTTTCTTTTTCTTCTTCGCTTGAAAAAATAGAACTCGCACTTGAAGCAGCCCAGCGTGTGCCAGCCAGTAGAGAAGCTTTCGCAATCGAAAGACGGCGATCCATTGAAGAAGTTTTTAATTGTTTAAGCTTTTCATTCTGATCTGACATGAAGTTTAGGTCCTTTAAGCGAATCGCGCAGAGAAATCATTGTATTGAATATTACATGTTATGAACGTATTAAAATAGTTCAAGTATTTCAATATCAGGTGTATAAATGGTCAATTTATTCAAACTGAAATAGCCTAAGCTTTTTAAAGTCGATATTTAACTGGGAGTTGAGCTCGATTAGACAGAGACACGCGATACTCAGAGATGAATAACTTCATTAAGTTGACAACAGTTTCATGAATAAATCCAAGGGCATATGCTTTGATAATAATGACGCTAGGTAAGCTGAAGACAAAATATTTAACATCATCCAAACTTGGATTTTCAAAAACTTGATGATCCATCAAAAATTGCTTAAGAAATTGTTTTTCTGTTGTGACACGAGGGGAAGAATCATCACTCCAGTAATTTTGACGGATTGCCATTAAATTATTGTGTTTATAACTCATACTTCAACTTTTGAAATCCACTTTAACTTTTATTAGTTTGAGTCTAAATTTTCTTTTTCAAGTCTGGTGAGCTTTTCGAGAGACAAAAAAAGCGGGCAAAGCCCGCTTTTTTTTAACAGTTAATTAAACTGCTACGATGTCAACAGCGTTAGGACCTTTAGGACCTTGAGTTACGCTGAATTCAACTTGTTGGCCTTCAGCCAAAGTTTTAAAGCCTGAACCTTTGATTTCGCTGAAGTGAGCAAAAACGTCAGGACCGTTTTCTTGTTGGATGAAACCGAAACCTTTAGTTTCGTTGAACCATTTAACTGTACCTTTAACAGTATTAGACATAATAGGAATCCTAATAAAACTTTAATGTTATGAGTTTGAACTCAATGATGTAACTTGGAAAAAAAATGAAACTTAAAATCTGAAACCAAACGTAGGATTATGACTAACACTGCGAAATAAAAGATTTAATGAAACAACATAAATTTTCTAGTTGGCTTCGAGTATACACGATTATTTTCAATATCGTTAGTTTTAATCAACTTTCTCGCTATTTTAAAACTTGAATGAGTAGACCTTATTCAATGGATAATTCTAACTATTCAAATTTTCAATACAAATTTGCCGAATAACACGGATAGAACTTTTTATTAAAAGGATAAAACAAGGTATCATAGACCGTTTTTAAAAATTTGACCTTGGAGACGCCTTAAGTGGATCGACCGACTATTAGCCCTGAACATCTACAGGAAGCCGCTGAAAACTTAACAACTATTCGAGATTTTATTCGTTTTGGAGTTACAGCATTACGTCAATACGATGCACACTTAGGTCAAGGTACTGAAGATTATTTTGCTGAAAGTTCTGCTTTAGTTTTACAAACTTTGTCACTGGACTGGAATGCCGATGCTGAGATTTTAGACTCAAAATTGCTGCCAAGCGAAGTTGCGGAATTCTTGAGCTTACTCGAACGTCGTATCAATGACCGTGTTCCTACTTCATATTTATTAAATCTTGCTTATTTCTTTGGTAAACCATTTTATGTCGATGAGCGTGTACTGATTCCACGCTCACCAATCGTTGAGCTGATTGAAAATCGTTTTGCACCTTATTGTTTGACTGAAAACAGTGAAATGGGTGAAGCGGTCAATAATTTGCCAGTGAATCCAAATCCTAAAACTCCACAGCGTATTTTGGATATGTGTACTGGCTCTGGTTGTATCGCAATTGCTTTGGCATATGCATTCCCTGATTCTGAAGTTGATGCTACTGATATTTCGAAAGAAGCCCTTGAAGTTGCACAGATCAACTGTGAGCATCATAATAAACAGTATCAAGTCGCTTTATTGGAATCTGATCTTTTCGCTAAAATACCTGCCGAAAATCAATATGATTTAATTGTTTCTAATCCGCCGTATGTCGATGCTGAAGATATGGCAGATTTACCAGATGAGTTTCATCACGAGCCAGAATTGGCATTGGCAGCGGGTCAAGATGGTTTGGATCTTGTGCGTAAAATGCTGGCTCAAGCCGCAGACTATTTAACTGAAGATGGTTTAATCGTCATTGAAGTGGGCAACTCAGAATGGGCGATGAAGCAAAACTTTAATACTGTTGATTTCTACTGGTTGCAATTCCAACGTGGTGGATCAGGTATTTTTGCACTGACTGCAGCACAATGCCGTCAATATCGTGATTTATTCATTCAATCTGTTCAAGTTTAAAGGAGTTGTTGAACATGGCTGGCAATAGTATTGGACAATTGTTCCGTGTAACAACTTGTGGTGAATCTCACGGTGTTGGTTTGATGGCGATTGTAGATGGAGTTCCACCAGGTCTAAAGTTATCAGCTGAGGACTTACAAATAGACTTAGATCGTCGTAAACCAGGTACCTCTAAATTTGCAACACAACGCAAAGAACCAGATGAAGTTGAAATTATTTCAGGTGTGTTCGAAGGTAAAACCACTGGGACATCCATTGGTCTTTTAATTCGTAATACAGACCAAAAATCTAAAGATTACGGTAATATCGCACAAACTTTCCGTCCAGGTCATGCAGACTATACTTATACACAAAAGTATGGTTTCCGTGATTACCGTGGTGGTGGTCGCTCAAGCGCACGTGAAACAGCGATGCGTGTTGCAGCGGGTGCAATTGCTAAAAAATTCTTATTTGAAAAGTTTGGTATTGAAATCCGAGGGCATGTAACACAAATCGGAACTGAAAAAACAGAAAAACTAGATTGGAATGAAGTGCCGAATAATCCATTCTTTTGTGGTGATGTTGATGCCGTACCACGCTTTGAAGCACTTGTGACATCATTGCGTGAAAAAGGAACAAGCTGTGGAGCACGACTTGAAATTATTGCTTCAAGCGTACCCGTAGGCTGGGGAGAACCTGTTTTCGACCGTTTAGATGCTGATATCGCTCATGCGATGATGTCAATTAATGCGGTTAAAGGTGTAGAGATTGGTGATGGTTTTGGCGTGGCTGAACAATTTGGTCATGAAACACGTGATGAACTGACAACTGATGGCTTCTTAGCGAATCACGCTGGTGGTATATTAGGTGGTATCTCAAGTGGTCAAGATATTCGTGTATCAATTGCACTAAAACCTACTGCTTCTATTACCACACCAGGCAAAACGATTACCATTAATCGTGAAGATACGGATGTTCTTACTAAAGGTCGTCACGATCCTTGTGTGGGTGTTCGTGCGACACCAATCGCTGAAGCGATGCTTGCAATCGTGTTAATGGATCACTTTATGCGTCATCGTGCCCAAAATGCCGACGTTGTTGCGCCATTTGAGCCAATTTAACCAAAGTAAAAAAGCGTATGATGTAAAAAGCCAGATGATTGATCTGGCTTTTTAATATAATTTTAAAATTGCAATTGAACGTTTTATGGGGAATTCAATTGAAAATAAGGATATTGGTTGGGGCGATGGTCTTATGCGGATTATCGTATAGTTATGCGAATGGCTTAACACAATCTCAGTTTGATATTGAAGTGAAGTCAATTTATAACGAAATTGAAGCGAGTCAAATTCGATTACATCAATCGGTCGATAGTAAGCAGAATATTTCGTTGATCATTCAAAGAGCTTGTGAATATGCAGATGCATTAAATGCTTTAGAGCGAATAGCACAAAAGAATATTCATATGGCTAAAGCAAAAGAAGAAGCATTATTTGCAAAAAAAATGAGAAATTCTTTTGAGTTATCATTCCAAGATTTAGGAACAAGTTATCAAAAAAGTTGTAAGCCTTAAAAAAAAGCCAGTTCAACGAACTGGCTTTTTAGTGAATAATTCATTTATTCGATAGTTTGACCTGTATAACCTTTGATAAATGTTAAGTAAGCAGAAGACTTCTGACCGTCAGCTTGCAGGATGGGACGAGTCACTTCGCCGTTAGCTGTCACGATTTTTAGATCAATTTGTTTTGCGTCTCTAAATGAGTTTAAAAAACTTACAGGAACGACAATAAAATTAGATGAATTCGTTACACCAGCTGCAGTTGCATATTGGGTTGGTTGAATTGTTGAATAGACATAAGGCTGACCATCAACAATAAAGTTCAATTGTTTTATATCGTGCTGTATAGTGTCATTTACATCTGCAGTTATTTTAAAACCATTACGCTTTTCATCATTCCAACGGAGTGCAAGCTCAGGGCAAATTTCATCAGTAGCACAGATGAGAGGTCCTTTGGTTACAACACGTTCTGGATAACTTCCTGCACAACCTGTTAATACAACCAATGCTGAAATAAGCGCTAGTTTGATTTTCATGATTTTACCTATTGTCTTGTTTATTATAACTGTGTACACAATTTGTTAAATCTAACGAAAAATTCTAAAAAATGAAATGCCTAGCAGTCTAATAACACGTTGCAGTTTTGTATCGATGATTAAAAAAAGACCCATAGTGGGTCTTTTTTTACTTTTGCTTAAATTGTTGGTAGCCACTTTTAAATGTTTGATAGGCAAACGATGCATGCCCATCTTTTAAAATGCTATGCGTTATGGCACCTTGATCTGTCACTACAGCAATATCAATGGCTTTGGCTTGATCAAACATAACAATAAAATTCATTGGTACATCAATGTAATTTGTAGAGTTAATGAGATCAGAATTGTTGACTGTTCGGGTGCTGGTTTGGGTTGTGGTTGCATAAGGATAAGTTTGACCATCTAGCGTGAAGATAATTTGCTTGATATCAAAAGTATTTCGATCAAATAGATTGGTATGTACTCTAAATAAATTATTGCTCTGCTGTTTCCAATCAAATGTTAACTCAGTACATGGTTTTGATGGTTCACAAATCACCTGACCACGTGTTTCAATTCGCTTGGCATTTTCTGAAGGTTTAAAATCAATAACATTAGATGCATAAGCTTTTGCAGAACTTGCATTTGGTTTATTGGATACAACGATACACCCACTCAGTGAAAGAGCAGTAAGAATAGATATAAATTGAACTTTCATTATTATCAACCAGTTAAATAGATGTTGTTTTTGTATATGCTAAATTTAGCATACAATCCATATAAATGTTAACCAGTTATCAAAAAATATATATTTATTGTCGTGTTTTGCTATTTTTCTTTTTGTGATGCTTGTCAGGTTGCTTGAATTAAGTTTAAAGGTGGTAAAAAATAATTGATTGAGTCCTTTATGGTCAAACGTTTCTATTTTTGATTGAACACTTTTCAAAAGGTGATATAACTAAAAATAAAGCGTTAATAAAAGAGTATGAAATGAAAACGACTGTGAAATATGTGGTGCTGAAGAGCAAAGACTATCAATTGGGCACTCCATTGTTTGAAGAAACCATCGAGGCAGACTATGCGTATTTCGATTCAATTCCATCAGTCATTCAGTACCAGAATCATGAGTTTAAAGTGAAGTCAAAAGAACTTAATCGAAAGCAAATATTTGATGACTTTGAAGAATCACAAACAATCTTAGTTAAAGTCATCGCACTGAATTAATTTAAAGGCAGCCTTGAGCTGCCTTTCTTATTCTCATCACTATTCATTATCTATCTTATAATATAGTTCTATTCGAAATTAAGCACGGTTCAATATGCACCAAACATTCCCAATCCAAAGTAGGTTAGGTGGATTCTACTTTTTCTATAACACCATTGTGGATTATTCTTAACTTAAAATTATATATTTATTAGTAGTTTATATTAATTTTAACGATGATATAAAAGTCTTAAAAAATCACGTGTAGACTATTTGTAGACTGTTGAGAAGCATGATTTAATAAACTTACTGAAGGTTTATTGGATTAATCATGAAACTCAACAAGTCTAATGTTGATGCTATCCCATTGACGGATTCTGGTCAAAAAATTATCAGAGATACAGATTTGATCGGTTTCGCGATTCGAGTCACCACGAAATCAAAATCCTATATTGTTGAACGTAGACACGAGGGTAAACTTTATCGAGTCGTGATTGGGAAAGCGAATGAAATGTCCGTAAATTCTGCTCGAGCAAAAGCCCAAATGATTTTGGCTCAAATTTCCAATGGGGAATACATTAGTCCAAATGAAAAAGTCAGCGTAAATAATTTTTTAAATATCACTGTCGATGAAGCATTAAAGATTTATATAGATAGAAATGATTTCAAACCTAAAACAATTAGGCAGTATAAAAAATACTTTGATTTATACTTAAAGTGGTCAGATCGTAAGCTCTTTGAAATAACAAAAAAAGAAGTCCTGGATAAATTTATCGAAGTATCTGAGCTCAGCAAGTCATCAGCCAATGGTGCTATTTCATTGCTTGGCACGGTATGGAAATATATTCATGTACTTTATTCAACCGATGAAAACCCAATTTTAAAAAGCAATCCGGTAGATATTATTGCCGTAACTAAAGGTTGGAATAAGATTGAAAGTCGTAATAGGCATTTAGATAAAAGTATCATTCATAAGTACTACAACGCCGTTTTGAATTATGAGGATGAGCTTAATCTTGAAAATACAGCACGATCCAACACGCATCGAGATATCATTTTATTTACCATGTATACCGGTTGCCGTCGTCAAGAAGTGTGCGGTCTTAAATGGGAAGATGTGAATTTTAAAGAAGGTATAGTTATTTTTCGAGATACCAAAAATGGTTCTAATCATGAATTTCCAGTAGGGGACCACTTACTATCCATACTTAAAGAAAGATACTTACTAAAAGAAAATGATTGGGTATTCCCAGCGACTAAACTTCCAACTTCTCATAATATTCACGCCACTGTTGTAGATACCGCGCTCAAGAAAATAGGTGCTCAGGTTAATTTTTATGTATCGATGCACGATTTTAGGCGTACCTTCGCGTCAATATGTAATTTACTAAGATTTAATATCTATGTGACTAAACGACTGCTAAACCATACTGCTAGACCGCGTTTAGATGTCACAGGTGGATATGTACAAATACCGATGGAGGAATTAAGAGCTTCCATGAATATGATTGAGGCTGTATACCAAGGAAAAATTGATTGTTTTAACTACGAAAGTGTCTGGGATGAAAGACTCAAACAATTAAAGGCAGGATAAACCTGCCTTTTTAATTATGCGTATTGTGCTGTGCAGGTGACAGTTCTTCTTTTTTCAAAAGCGAGTACATCAGCTTTTCTATAAGCAACTCGACGACCAATTTTGGTGTAGGGAAGTTCAGACCCATCACAGCGCATTCTAGCTAAAGTCCAAGGCGAACAATCTAAATATAGAGCTACCAAATCTTGTCCAAACTTTTGATCATTAGGTGCATCTAAAAATGGTTTTAATAATTTAGATCGTTCATCTTCGTTGATATTCTTAAAACTTTTCAAAGCCATGAAAACACCTCTGTTGTTTGTATTTGTTTTTCATTTTGAAAATCTGATACACAAATTTTTTTCATTACTTTCTCCAAGTTGCTTCTTTAAACTTTGCATTGATGACCAACGTATCAATTTCACCAATACCAACATTTTCGAAAATATGGGTCATTCGCGTCCCAAACACTGTCAGTGTTCGGGTAATAGAGGAGTAATTAAATTTCATGTTTTCACCATACTTTTCGCATAGTTATCTATATCGACTTTAACCGCTGCAAATTGCTTTACCTCAATCTGTGCCAAGGCATCTAAGCCTAAGTATTCACAAACGGTTTTAGTGTCTAAGCCACGTTCTGCAATGAAGTCTTGAAGATGAGCAAGTTGCTCATTTGAAATGCCATTGAATTCAGGTGAATTGAGCCATTTCTTTTCATCTTTGTTGTAAGGACAGCCTAATTCTTTTGCCCGAAGTTGAACTGCGTACCACATATCCATTACATACCGATGGCCCTGAGGTAATGATTCAGTGAGTTGGTTTAAATCGCCAGCATGTTGAGCTTCAGTGCAACTTTGTTTCCAATTTTCAAAGTCTTCATCGGCTTTGATGGTTTCCAACTGCTCAGGTGTCATTCTGTTGATATGGTCTTTCGCTTGTTTAATGATGTCAGCCAAGAAAGTAGGATTCTGTTTTAAGTCAGGTACCCACACCTCACCAGTTTCACCACCTAAGCCACCAGCATTTTTTGCATGATGAGTAGGGCAAGGCTTAAAGCTAATGACACGAGCATTTTTACCTTCACTAGTGGTCACAGTCGTTAAATAACCCATAATGTCTGCAATACGGTAAAGCTCATTACGGTTTTTACCGCCTAGATCAGGACGATATACAATTTGATCGCCGTTTTGATCTTCAGAAGCATGTGCAATGAAAACTACGTCCTTGCCTGAAGCAATCAATGTATTTACATACTGTTTGAAGATATTGTTCGCTAAACCTTGAGCTTTAAGTTTGAGTGAACCATCTTTTTGTTTGTTGGTATTGTTCAAAGCCAAGTGTGTCTTGATGCTTTCAAGCATGGCGCCAACAGTATCAATAACCACTGTGTTATATGGTGCTAAATCTTGAGGTGTGAGATTTGCTACATCCGACCATTGTTGAACTTGAACTACTGCACCACGACGAAGCTCACCAGTACGATGTGCACCTTTATCAAAGTCAAAGGAAATTGCTTTATCACCTGTAAAGCCAATTGAAGTTTTGCCAAGTCCTGGATCCGCATAGAGATAAACAATGATGGCTTGAACCAATAGTGTTTGGTTCGCTTCAATGATAGGAAGGCCCATTACACACCCCCTAACATGCGATTCTTATGCATGTGAGTGATCAACATTTGATTAATGTTGTAATGGTCATTGTGATCTGTGAAATCTGATACTGAGTTACCTAAGACATCGTGAACTTTATCGATCGTCAGCGATGTAATCATTGCATCATCAAATTCACTACCAGGTACGCCGTAATCATCCGTAAATTTTTCGTAGTCAAATGACACATCTAGCGTATATTCATCAAGACGTACTACTGCATAGCCAGTCGTTTCAGAGGTCAGCTTTAGTGCTGCAACTGATGTTTGATTAGGTACATAGCTTGAATAGCTAAGATTTAAATCTGTCGCTTGAGGTTGTTTAGTGAAGACTAATGCACCAATCGTTACACTAGAAACCAATAAACTTACCGCGACGGTATTGAATGGGGTGAAATTTAGATTCATAATTGATCTCGCAGTTTGCAAAGCACCCATGAGTTCGAAGGCAGGGGTGCTTTTTTGTTGTCTGTGAGATAAATATTACCTAAAAGGTAATTAATTGCAACTATTAAATTATCTTTTTATTATCTTTAAGGTGTTTTTATTTTGTAATAGGCAAAAGAAAACCCACACTGGGTGGGTTTTCAAATAGTGAATAATTTAATAGTTTTTTACTAATAGTTCGTCATATAAACCTCGCTTAGCGCTTTCACTTGCGATCACACTATGGCGAGAGACTTTAGACAACTTGAAATGATCTTGATACAACTCAATTACAGATTGATGGTAGGCATTTGTCATTAAGAATTTTGCACCTCTGTCGTGAGCTGCGATTAGTGCTTTAGAAAGTCTAATCTGATCATCCCAAGAGAACATTGTTTCATTGTATTTTACAAAACCATTGTTGTTATGTTTAACAGTGTAGGGGGGATCCACAAAAATAAAGTCCCCAGCAGAAGCCTTATTTATTGTTTCTTCAAAATCACAACTAATTAGCAAAATATTCTTTAATTTTTCAGATAGATTCTCAAAATTATCACTTTCTAAGAGCACATTTGTTTTTGTACCAATAGGAACATTGAATTCACCTTTGAGGTTCACTCTATAAAGGGCATTCCAACAGGTGCGATTCAAATAGATTAATTGAGCGGCTCTTTGAACAGCATCGGTATATTTTGCAGCACGAATTTTGTAGTAATACTCTTTAGTATGTTGAGCATGATGTTCCTCTAGATATGTTTTGATACGTTGGGGGGCATCTCTAACAGCTGAGTAACAATTTATAAGATTTATATTGTAATCTGATAAAATTGCTTTTTCAGGGCACAACGCAAAAAACATAGAGGCGCCGCCAAGGAATGGCTCTATATACAAATTAAAATCCTCAGGAACAGTATGTAGATGATTCTTTACAAACCATCTTTTTCCACCAGCCCATTTAAGAAATGGTAAGCATGAAACATTTTCATCCTTAACAGAAGATTTCAATTGAAACTCCACACTGCAGCAACATCTAGATCTGTTAATTTTAGCAGATTTGAATAGGTTTCAGCGGGTAACTCCCATAAAGTTTTGGGTAAATCAGCAAAGATGGATGAATTCATCGTCAGAAAATCATCAAGTTCGCAAGAATAGTCTATCAAGCTTTCTTCCACTGTTTCTCGTATCCAAGGACTATTATTTAACTTCGTATGAAACCAAACCTGAATATCTTCATTTTTCTTGCCAGAAGACTGTAAATTACTTTTCAATGAGGAACAGGCTAATCTCATCAGAAGAATAGCCCTATAAAACATAAATTTAATGGAATCTATATCCGAAGAATTTGCAAGATTCTTCAATTTCATTGATAAATCAGAAGTTTGATTAGCTTGATTGGCTAAAATGGATGCGTAGGATTCATCCATTGATAAGTTTTTACAGGCTTTTTGAAAAAAAAGATTGATATTATTAGCTCGAGTTTCTCTTTTTTGATTTGAGAATTGTGCTTGAACAGACATAAAAAAAATTTCTTTATCAAGATACTCAAAAAAATTACTATTCTCGTCTAAAGAGAAAATTTGATTAAGATCTTTGAATAAGAAATTTACACCATGTTCTAAATTAGGTGTTTCAAAAATGGAAAAATCCTGATGCGCTCTGTAACTAAATTCATTTCTTAAATTTTTATCATGTGTATAAGGTAATTCTTGGTTGTGTAATTCTGTCAACCAACCCATTAATAATTTTGATGAGTAAGGAGCCTCACCAGCACTTAACCATGTTTTATATGGTACACCATTGAACAAAAAAGTTTTATTAAGTAAATCGTCCGATTGGCTTAAATCAGCCCAAGCCTGAAATAGTGACCAGGCTTTATTGTGCGATGTACCATAATCCTTAATTATTCTTCCGATACTTTTAAAACCATTGGGAGTGGATATTAAATAGTTTTTATTAAAGCAAATGAACCCTTGAGATGTTAAAAGGGAATTTAACCACCTTAATTCAGAGTAATACAGCAAATGTGTAGAAACTTTGAAATCATTATTTAATAGGGATTTAAGAAAACATTTAAAATAATTGAAGCCATCAAAGAAGTGATTAAAAGCTGTCAAATTTACTAACTCTCCAAAATCATTAGTTGTAATGGAGTTATTCTGAGCAGAATCCAATTTTTGCTTTATTGTCTGATCAATATCATTGCTTTTAAAATAATTGTTTGAAACATTGAAATTCCAGTACTTATCATTAAAGTTTCTTACATTTGGAAAGTAATTGCCAAGAACTTGGTTGGAATAATTTAAGCTTAGCAAATGAGATGTTAACTGGCTAATAGAAGGCATTGAGGACACTGTTAACACTCCTTGATATGTTCGATTATTGCATCACGTAATGAGTTATAACCACCTGAGCCTCTATAGGTTTTTCTCTGAATAATTTGTTCTTGTGTTAAATTATCCGCTTTTGCACTTCTCCAATCGAAGCTAGCAATTTTATCAGCTAGATTGTGTATATGTTGCTTCAAAGAAAAATTTTCAAAAAGTAGTTCTGCACTATCTAAAAGTTCTAATACATGATTAATATTGCTTAAATTATCCTCAAACTCTTCTTCCTGAAACCAGGAGTTTAGCATGTCAAATTTTAAATCATCACAAAAATAACTATTAATTACCATGCACAATGCATTAATACCGCTATCCATATTTAATAATGATTTATCACCACTCCAAACTTTTTCTAATATTGATGTTGATATTAAATCAATGTTATTTTCTAACTTGTGTGGCCATGAATTTGAATCATTTTTTATTAATGAATCTAAGGCATCATGAAGACATTTGCCGAAATATATTATAAATGCTGCTTGTTGTGGTCGAGTCCAAGGTAAAATTCTTTTATTTGGGAAAGCTTGAAATAATCCACCTTCTTTGAAAAAGTTGTTAGTTATGGCACGCACCCATGTAGTTTGTTTAACAAATGGAGAGCCTCTTTCGCCAAGCATATTAATCTTTTTGTGCCAAGGACTGTTATTGTATGACCACAATGTTTCAACAATTTCTTGAGCACGAGCTTCTTTATAGATTCTATGTACAGATGGATTTTCTTCTAACCAATCTTCAGTTCTTAAGAGTGGGTACATATCATATGCTAAGCTTGCATTAATTTTTTCAGGTGATACGTTAATTGACCAAAAAAGGTATGCTTGCCAGCTAATATCTAGGTCTATAAAGGCAATTACTGGAAAATAAAAATCTTCTGCTTCTGGAATGCAATCTTTACCATCTTCTGTTTTAAATGCGAAAAGGCGATGTTGACCATCAATGATTTCGATAGGATTTAAATTTTTCGCTTTCCAGTTCTCTGTATCATCACAATATTGTTGTGGGAGTTTAAAGGTAGCCATCATTGGATGGGATTCATGGTCAATTACTTCAACCATATCCTCTTTATCTACAGATAGCGAAATTGAATCAGCTTTTTTGGGACTTTGAATAATATTTACAACGATCCCCGTTGGTAACCAACCAGGTTTTTTCATATGACTTCGTTCATGTCTAACGGCGTCATTAAATTCGCAGTAGGGGTATCCAAACTTTACAAATTCTTTAATTTTATTTGAACGTTTCTTATTGTGCATACGTTGGATGCCGATATCACCAGATCTAGTCTCTGAATTATCAGTATTCCTTTCATAAACATCAGATAATTTAATTAAGTCTTTAGCACTCATAGAGAGCGTATAGAAAAATTTATTTGGTTGACGTCTATATTTTGCATCTTCCCAAACAACATCATCCCAATGATGCTGCCATTGATCAATTTTAATAGCTGGATATTCTTTGATATTCATTTTTCGACCCCTAAAATTAGTATTACTTGTAAGCACTATTGAGCTTTTATATTAAACATCCCGATACAACCCAACTACCTTACCTACTAACTTACATCCATCAACTAAAGCAATTGTTTGCTCAGGCCAGTTAGGGTTTAACGGTTGAAGGTAAACATTACCGCTTTCTAATATTAGTTTTTTAAACGTGGCCTCAGCATCACCCTCACAAGCTACGATTACAAGATCTCCAGTTCTTAGATCCGCCGTTTGAAAATCGGGATTTACATAAATCTTATCGCCTGGTCTAAAGTCAGGCATCATGGATTCTCCAACGACTTCCAATCCATACCCATTCTTTCCACACTTAGGATTAGGGGGCAACCATTCTTCAAATTGTGTGCCATTAGGTACTGAGTCAACTGAAGTCCAAGATCCTGCTTGAACCCATGAAATAACTGGAACTAGGCGACCAGCGATAGGGATTGGGGAAGAAATATTTGATACTAATATTGCTTTTTCATCGACATGCGGAATGTCTAACCAACCATGTGGTTTATCGAATGCATCTTCGATTTCACGAGCAACCTTATTACCAATTCCTTTTATGGGATTTGTACCTGCGAACTGACTGGTTTGGGATTGTCCTTTACCAATTTTCTCAGCAAAACTGGATACTCCGCCGACTTGATCAACAAGGATGCGAGTGTTTTTGTATCTGATTGATTTGCTGTCCATAGTATTCCTATTTCAGTGTGACGAGACACACTTATCAATTGTAGATTTATCACCAAAAAGGTAAACAAGAAAAAAGGTTGTATTTACATTACCTAAAAGGTAATATTTGAATTCATATGAGAGGGTCAATCTATGAATTTTAGAGATTTTATTAATGAATTAAATCCTAGTGATTTAGAGATCTATGCAAAAAATGCTGGTACTACAGTGGGTTATTTAAAAACACACTTACTTTATGGCTATAAAGAGCCAAGAAAAAATCTTAGAAAATCTTTGGCTCAAGCAAGTAATGGTCAAGTATCGGAAACCGAGATTTTGCAACATTTTGGGTTGATTCCTAGAAATGAAGTGAACAACCAAAATAGTAATAAAGCATCTGCCTAAAAACACGTTCAAAGGGAATACGAATGAACATCACTGATGCTGCATATAACACAGTTCACGATTATCCAGGCGGAGCAAATGCACTTGCGCCACGTCTTGGTATTAAAAGTCCTGCTGTGCTGAACAGTAAAGTCAATCCAAATACGGAAACACATCATCTAACGCTGGTCGAAGCTTCAAAGTTAATCGCGATCACGGGGGATTGCAGAATTTTGCAAGCATTTAATGCTGAACACGGAAAGGTCTCAATTGATCTTCCTCAGATTCCCGAATGTAGAGATACGGCGCTAACAGATCTAGTTTTAAGCATAGGTAAGGGTGGTGGGGATGTATGTGAAGTCTTTAGAGAAATGATGGCAGATGGTCGAATTACGCAAGGTGAAGCCTTGGACATGTCCAAAGTCATACATCAACTGCATTTATTTTTAGCAAAGCTGGATTCGCAAATTCATGCATGCGTAGACGAAAAAGCCTGACGGTCGAGGTCAGGCTTCTTCAGGTTATTCAATTCAAGGTAAATCAAATATGAATATGAAATCAAATTTAGCACATGATCCATTTGATTCGCAAGGTGAAGTGGTTCAATTCCCCAAGAAAGAGCGACATGCTATGTCTGACAAAGACGAGAGCTACACAAGAATGCCTAATTTGCTTATTGATGGCGAGATTATGGCTGATTTAAGTGATAAAGCTTTCAAATGTTTAATGTTCATTGTTCGCCAAACTGTAGGTTTTGGGCGTGAATCTCACACTATTTCAATCACTCAATTTCAAAAGTATTGCGGTTTAAAAAAACGTGATACCGCTATGTCAGCGATTAAAGAACTTGAAGACTGTTTTTTAATTCATGTTGAGAGAAAAACAGGATGTTTAAATGAGTATTTCTTGACGCTTAACCAGTACCGCAAAAAGGGACTAGTACCATCTGAGGGTAGTACCTCTAAACGGGACGGGACTAGTACCGTGAAAGGTGACGGGACTAGTACCGCCAAACGGGACCCTATTAAAGAAACACTTAAAGAAAATATTAAAGAAACACACACACAAGAAAACGTGCACGAAAAAAACGATTTCGTAGAACAGTGGAATCCAAATTTAAATTTTTTGAAGACAGTAATCTTTCAAACAAAATTCAGTAATCGAGCAGATGAAATAATCGCACTTCCTGATTTCAATTTTCACCTAGGAAATTTTAATGCTCATTGGGAAAACAAAATAAATCTTACTGAAAACCAAAAAACGAGAAAATTTGCAGCTTGGTTGATTCAGGAGTTTGAAAAACAAATTACGAAAGCTGTGAGAGAGACTGAAAAATTAGGCAGCCGACTATCACAAAATCATGGACGCAACGTTAATGATGCCTGGGCTGATATTCCACAGTATCAGGGTGAAGTATCAGCGGTTGAAATACCAGAGGATTTCGTATGAACCACATGCTTTCAATGAAGTTCAAGCAAGTTGCAGCCTACTGCACTGTGCACAAGATCCAAAAAATTCAGGCAGGACCGAATCAAATTTGTCCTGAATGTGCCAAAAAATTAGTAGCGGAATCAAATAAAAACCATCAAGAGAAAGTTGATCAAAGAGTTCGTGAACTTCATTTCGCTGGTGCCATGATTCCACATCGTCACATGCATTCTGGATTTAGAAATTATACGACAGAATTACCTGGACAAAGTTTTGCACTCAAAAGCTGCATATCGTTTTCCAAAGCAATGATTGAAGGTGAAAAAAGAAATTTAATTTTGTCTGGTAAGACTGGTACAGGCAAAACGCATTTGGGCTGTGCGACTGCAAGAACACTGCTTAACAAGGGTTTATTTGTTAGATACATCACGTCAGAGGATATGGCTAATGAAATTGCAAATGCTTGGAAGAAAGCTGATGACAGTGAAGCTGCAGCGATTTACCGATTCACCGATACTGATCTTTTAATACTTGATGAATATGGTTTGCATGATCGCCATGAAAATCGACTCCAGCTGGTTCACAAGGTTCTTTATTCACGGTACGACGAAGCCAAACCCACAATGTTAATTTCTAATTTGACAGTACAAAAACTTAAAGAAGATTTAGGTGACCGACTGTGGTCTCGATTCCAGCACGAGGGATTAAATATCGTTGAGTGTAATTGGCAAGATGCACGAATCAAATCATGCGTTGTAGATCAGTTTGGGGGCTAAACGATGCAAGTAGGTAATAACGTAAAAGTGGATTTTGTTTCTGAATCACGTACTGAGTTTTCAGGTAATCGCTTCACTGGCCACGGCGTTATAGATCGTCTGGAAGATGGTCGTGTATTTGGTCGATTGAATGACGGTACGCCGTTTATGTGCTCACCAAGTGATGTCGAAGTAATTCAACTTGAAGCATGTGAACACGGTTATGACGTTGCATGTTTGATCTGTGGTTTTGGATCTGTTGATGGGGAAAGGATATGGCACAACAAAAAGTAGAGTATGACTTTCAAACGATGGATTGGTGTAGATCAAAACAAGCTTTATCGCAAGCTGAGCAGATGTTAGTGGTATTACGCCAAATGATGATTAAGCGAGGAAAAACGAGCACTAGCGATGTCTTAGGATGGACAGGCAAAACTCGTCGTTCCGCACAGCGCTACTTAACGCAGTTGGAAAAAGCTGGCTATGTAACCCGAGATGATTCGAATCCAGCTGGATTTACGCCGACAGAAAAAACAAAAAAAATTTTTACTATTAGGACTTGTGGTGATTAATGACGAGTTACTCATTGGCTGAATACTACAAGATGTTAGGAATCGAAAAACCGAAAAAGGGGCGTAAGCGTCCAACGGTTAAAGCAGCACGTGAAAGTGTAGGTGAGTCCACTTTGGCCATGCAATTGCGTGCGGTGAAAATTCAGTTTGAGCAGGAATTTAGGTTCCATCCCAAACGCAAATGGAAAGCTGATTTTCACCTAATCGGCAAGAAAATATTGATTGAGGTTGAAGGCGGTATATGGAGTGGTGGACGCCATACCAGAGGCAAGGGGTATATCGGTGACATGGAAAAATATAACTCAGCAACGATGCTGGGTTATCAGGTAATACGTTTTAGTACAGAGCAAGTGAAGTCAGGTCACGCGATCCAGCAAATTGAGAAGATGGTAGGGGATTTAGGATGAATGCAGCGCTGACAATTATGCAAGCAACAAATTGGGCTAAGTTTAGCTTTGAAGACTGGTTACGCCAGTTTGGGGCATGGATGAATGGAGACAGTGAAACTATGGTGATGGTCGTGAAGACTATGCCGACCAAACGCATTACTCAAGAACAGCGTGAAAAATTGCTTGCGATGTACATGCAGGATGAAAAACTTAAAGATCGATTATGTGTACAACGCCGTGGCACATGCTGTCAGATCGATAACAATGAAGCACGTGCGATTCATAAGTTGATCTTAGATATTCAAGCCATCAATGATGAAATTGTACAAGAGTGGGTATCTGCACTTTGGTCACATTACGTGATGGGCAATTCATTACGTGATATCGCTGAAAGTAACGACACATCGGTTCTGCAAATTCGCCAGGACATTAAGTGCGGATTGGCATTTATCAAGTCTCGTTATCCTCGATTCAAGATAGATATATTCGAGAAAAAGGCTGAAAAATCAGCTTGAATGTGCGCACAGGGTATGGCATATTTGTGATATAGTGACCGAAGTGTACGTTGATGCACTAAGTTGATTTAAAAGCTCGCCAAATGGTGGGCTTTTTTAATGGCATAGGTTATATGATGTTGTTACAATTTAATTAAATATTTATAAGTTTTATCAAATCATGAGTGTAGTTACTGAGTTGTTGATTCCGGATTTTCTCCCATGGCTGGGAATGTTAACTTCTATTATTGCTTTAGCTTCTGGCATGATTGCATATTTAAACTACTCAAATCAAAAAACCAAGATAGAGAATTTTGATATAGAGTTAAAATCTAACAATATTTATAAGAAAGAATCTGAAGAGCTTAAAGATCAAATTAAAAAAATTTCAGAATTAGAAAAAAAAATTGATGACATTAAAGGCCTAAGTTTGATAATGACTCCCGAAGAAAGGCAGGATATTGTCAATAAAATTCAGGAAAAAATATTTAATGAATCTACTGATGTCTTTTTAAAAAATTTGGAAAAAAAAGTTGAACAGAATTTTATCGATGAAATTTTGAGCGAGAATATTTACAGGTCAATAAGTAGACTTCAGGGTGAAAAAGATAGCTTATTTAAAAGAGGAAATTTTAATTTAGTTATTGGAGTTTTAATAAGTGGTCTAGGTGGCTATATGGCCTATTTATTTATTCAAAGATTGCCTACTGTAGGTAGCACTATAGAACTATTAAGTTATTCATTTCCACGGATATCCTTGTTTGTTTTAATTGCGTTATTAGTCTTTTTCTTTCTAAATTTATATAAAAAAAGCCTAGACGATATAAAATATTTTCAAAATGAAATAACAAACATGGAAGCAAAATACCTATCGATACAGTTAGCGAAATCAATCAAAAATCATAAGCTTCTATCAACTGTTCTGGAGCACCTTTCTAAAACTGAGCGAAACTTTATTTTAGAAAATGGGCAATCCACTATAGAACTTGAGAAAGAGCGAATTAATTCAAATAATACAAATTCTTCATTGGAATTAATTAGGGATTTTTTAAAGAAGTGATAGAGATATAACTAGTTAAAAATTCATTCTCCGACCGTATTAATGCAAACAAAACCCTGCTCAATTCTAGATATTGGCAGGGTTTTTATTTTATACAGTAGCGCCGTGCGGAGATTGAAATGAAAGATCGTGTGCAAGCTAAACAAGATTTGAAGTTCTGTTGTGCGGAGCTGGCTAAATATCAAAACCTCAGCCATTCAGGACTTAAGCGCCATCAAATGATTGCGATTGATGAAATCATGATTGTGCTCAAGGAGCGCATTCGAAACTTAAGGAATATATTAGTTACATAGAAATAACAATAAATATAACTCTAGGGTTATTGCTCACGGATAACTCTAGGGTTATACTTTCTCCATAATTTAAATATGGAGGGTTAAATGAAAAGTCTGGATTTAATCAGAATGATTGAAGCAGACGGTTGGTATCAGGTTAGATGTAAAGGTGATCATCATCACTTTAAACATCCAACTAAAAAGGGATTGGTCACAATTCCTCATCCTATAAAGGATTTACCACCAGGCACTGTGAATAGCATTCTGAAGCAAGCGGGTCTAAAGTGACCCGCAGCATTTCCCAGACAGATTGACCCTTTTTTTGGAGAAGTTACATGTTATACCCAATCGCAGTTGAAAGAGGCTCAAATAAAGAAGCCTTCGGTGTGATTGTCCCTGATATTCAAGGGTGTTTTTCAGCAGGAGAAACTTTTGAAGAGGCTCTGGAGAATGTCAAAGAGGCAATTGCAGGTCATTTAGAAATCTTAGCAGAAGATGGAGAGGAGATTCCTTTAGCTTCAGAAGCTGTTAATTTTTTCGACAATGATGACTATAAAGGAATGGTTTGGGCGGTTGTAGACGTAGATGTCAGTCGTTATTTAGGTAAGGCTGAGAAAGTAAACGTTACATTGCCAAGTCGATTAATTCATTTAATTGATGACCGTGTGAAAAAAGATAATCGTTATAAATCACGCTCAGCATTTTTAGCTGCGAGTGCAGAAAAGATGCTTCAAGCCTAATATGTATACAAAAAAACCCGTCTTATGGCGGGTTTTTTAATGGGTGGAATCTATGAATGACCTCGGACAAGCCATACCAGTTCGACCATACCCACCAAAAGAAATATTCGATTTGGATACACCTAACTTTATGCCGGCACCAGAACTATGGGCATGGATTAAAGCTGTATTCCTAAATGAACATTCTGAAGTATTTAACCCTGATCATATTCACCTGGACTCATTTTACTGGCCACAGATCGCCGTGATGTGGGCAAACGGCGGATTTATAAAACAGGGGCGCTTTGTCGTTGGTCAAGCTGAAAAAGTCATGATCAATATGGGTGGATGGAAGAAAGCACGCCAAGAAGAACAATTTGAACAATGGTTTGGTCAAGTTCCTGAATATCTCATTACGGTTGATGCCAAATTTGCCCAAGTGGCGAATGATATTGCCTTTTGTGCACTGGTTGAGCATGAGCTTTACCACATTGCACATAAGCGTGATGAATGGGGTATCCCACAATTTAACCGTGAAACAGGTTTACCAAAGCTTGAGATCAAAGGGCATGACGTGGAGGAATTCACTGGTGTGGTACGCCGTTATGGTGCAAGCGAAGAAGTTCAAACCATGATTGATGCAGCGAAACAGCGACCTGAAATTTCAAGAGCCGATATTTACCATGCGTGTGGTACTTGCTTCCTGAAGGTCGTTTAAATTTTTTTGTCCATTAAGTTGGACGAAGTTGGACGGATAAAGAGCAATGGCAACGCTAAATCAAAAGCACAAACTCTTTATCGTGCGTAGCTTAGCGCAGTGGAATACACCTACTGAAACCGTTGAGCTTGTCCAACAAGAGTTTGGCATCACTATTTCACGTCAGCAGTGTGAGGCATACGACCCAACCAAACGGACAGGGCAAAACCTCAGTAAAGCATTAGCTGACGAGTTTTATAAAACCCGGGAGCAGTTCCGTAAAAACACAGATGAAATGCCCTTGGCGAATCTCGCCGTGCGCTTACGTCATTATGAGAATTTGCTGAATAACCCACAGAACAAACGCAATCCGATTTTACAGCTGACCATTCTTAAACAGGTGGCTGAAGATGTCGGTGGCAAGTACACCAATAAAACAGAATTGACTGGCGCAGGTGGTGGACCATTACAAAGCGAAAATGTTACCTACGTGGATGCTAGCCCTGAATTAGTGAAGCAGGTGTTAGATGAACTCGAAAGTAAATACTAGACCGCTTGAGATAAAGATTGAACGTGAGAAATGCGAACGTGAACATCTATTTTTCACACGCCGTTTTTTCATGCCTCGTATGGGGTTTAAGTTCTCAGTCAATTGGCACCATGAATATATTGCATGGGCAATTGATGAAGTCATTGCTGGTCGCATTGAAAACTTGGTTATCAACGTCCCACCAGGTTCAGGTAAAACTGAATTACTGACCAATTTGATCGCACGTGGTATCGCACGGAATCAGCGTTCACGATTCTTATATTTATCATTCTCGCAGTCACTTGTAGAGGATGTGTCATCTACGGCGCGAAACATCGTGAAATCGGCTGATTTTCAGGGCTTATGGCCTGTGAAGATCTCAACCAGTACCGATGCTAAGGCAAGTTGGAAAACGACTGTAGATGGATATGAAGCGGGGCACGTGTATAGTGCCTCAATGGGTGGTCAGGTTACGGGCCGCCGTGCAGGTACTTTGGCAGATGCTGGATTTACCGGTGCGATTATTCTGGACGATCCGCTCAAGCCTGAAGATGCATTTAGTAAGACGGCACGTAACAAGGCAAATCGTAAGATTCTGAACACAGTCAACTCACGTAAAGCCAAATCATCCACACCAATTATTCTGATCATGCAGCGTTTACACGTTGAGGATCCGACCAACTTTGTGATGACTGGCAACGTGCCAGGGAAATGGCATCAGATCTCGATACCAGCACTGATTGATGATGACTATATCAACTCATTGCCTGAGCATATTCGTAAGAAAGTGCCACGTGATGTCGAACGTGATGAGAAAGGACGTCAAAGCTACTGGCCGCTGAAAGAGTCGTTACAGTCATTACTGCAGTTAGAGAAAGGCGGTCAGGATAAAGACGGCGCTACAGTGTCGCGTTATACGTTCAGCAGTCAGTATCAGCAAGAGCCTAAAAAGCTCGGTGGTGACCTTGTTAAGGCTGAATGGTTCGATCGGTACCATGAGTTACCAGTACTCAAGTGGCGTGCGATATGGGTAGATACGGCGCAAAAAACCAAAGAGCATAACGACTATTCAGTGTTCTTATGTGCAGGGCTTGGTTATGACAATCGCCTGTACATCATCGACGTGCGCCGTGGCAAATGGGAAGCCCCTGAGCTGATTAAGGAAGCCAAGGATTTCATCAATAAGCATAAGGAAAGCAACACCAAGATCGGCAAGCTTCGATACATGGCCATCGAGGATAAAGCATCTGGAACGATGCTGATTCAAAACATTTCGCGTGAAACCACTTTACCGATCAAAGCGATTCAGCGTGATACAGACAAGCTGACTCGTACTATGGATGTGGTGTTCTATGTTGAAGATCGCCGTGTTGTTCTACCTGTGAGTGCACCATGGTTATTGAATTATGTTGAAGAAATCGAGGGTCTTAAAGCCGACTTCACACATGAGCATGATGACCAATGGGACCCTACCATCGATGCGATTAATGACTCACTTGCGAAAAAGCCGACTGTATTTGATTAGAGGTATTTATGGCTAAAGATAAAAAGTCTGATACAGGCGGTAAAATTAAAACGCTTGTAGCAGATGCAGTAAAACAGGCAATCAACGCTATTGGTGATGCTGGTGCATATACCAATTTGGTATCCAATATTGGTACCGAGCGTGACAAAGCCACAGGTGGCAAGTTCGTCCGTAAAGACATTGACGATGAT
Source organism: Acinetobacter sp. 24-47-62 (assembly GCF_056779765.1). Classification (NCBI taxonomy): domain Bacteria; kingdom Pseudomonadati; phylum Pseudomonadota; class Gammaproteobacteria; order Moraxellales; family Moraxellaceae; genus Acinetobacter; species Acinetobacter sp. 24-47-62. The sequence continues at coordinate 97,279 of NZ_JBWYIN010000001.1, read as the reverse complement.
CAACTTGAAGCGGTGTATCAGAATTGGCTTGCACGCCGTATTGTCAATCGTCCCGCATCGGACATGCTTCGTGCTGGATGGTTCTATGAAGGCATTCAAGGTGATGATTTAAAACGCCTTGAGGAAGCGTGTAAGGCATTTAACTTAGAGCATGTACTTTTATCAGGCTTAATCCAGTCTCGCCTCTACGGCGTTGTGTATATCCTGCTTGGAACGGCTGACGGCGCTGCATTAGATCAACCTTTAGATATTTCTAAGCTTGGCCAAGGTCGTTTGGAATTCTTCACGGTCGTGAAAAAGAAATACATCACACCAGATAAGAACTCGTATTTGCCGCCGTCGGCATGCTGTGGACTATTGAAGCAGCCTGAATTTTACGAAATGAAAATGGGGAGTGAGGCGAAAAAGCGCATTCATCATACTCGTCTAATTCGCATTGCTCATGCTGATGTGGTGAATGAAGAGCCTCAATGCATTCTGCAAGAAGTCTATGAGGATCTACTTGACCATGCCAGTGTAAAGCGTGGATCTGCTAGCCTTATTCATGAATCAAAGATTGATGTCATTCAAACGCCGAACTTGGTCGATAAGATTAGAGAGGATATGAAAGGCGTCATGGAACGTTTCATGTCTGTGGGGCTGATGAAAAGCTTAAACGGCATGTTGGTCCTTGATGCCGAAGAAGAATACAGCTCCAAGACGTATAACTTCGCAGGCCTGCCTGACATGATGCGTGAATTTTCAGTACAGACGGCGGGTGCCGCAGATATCCCATATACGATTCTGTTTGGCCAATCACCTGCAGGTATGAATGCCACTGGTGAGCATGATACTCGCAACTATTACGACTCAATTGCCACTAAGCAGGAATGGGACCTCAAGCCGATCTTGATGAGGTTCCTTGGCGTGATCTGTCAGTCTACGTTTGGACGCCAATTTCCTGAACTAAATGTCGTGTTTAATCCACTTTGGCAATTAGATGCGAAAGTCCGTGCAGAGGTGGAAAAAGCCAATGCTGAGCGTGATGAAAAGTATCTCAATATGGGAATCATTACTGAGCCTCAGATCGCACGTCAGCTTAATATTGATGGCGTTTACTCTGTGATTAGTGAAGATCACATCAAATTGCTGGAAACCATGGTGACAGCCAATGACGACGATCATACAGATCCTTAAGCCTCAGCTTCAGCAGATCAAGAAAAGTAAGAAAGGACGCAAGGCTAAACCTAAGGCAGTCAAGGTAAATCGCCGTGTTGAGCTGTTCTATACTCGTCAGCTTTTGGAAATCTCCAAATATTGCCAGGAACAAACCAAGGATCTAGTTTTACCCACTGTAGGGCGGAATATTGGTGATAGCTGGGTGACGGATCTATTCACGGCGTTACGTGAAAAGATGATCAAGTACACCATGGAAGTGTCGGTATCTTTGGCCACTAAAGTGGTTATGGATACCAGCAAGGATGTTGATAAGCAGATTGCTAGTCATACCAAGACCATTCTTGGTGTGGACCTTACTCCGTTTTTCCGTGGCGCTGATATTCAGGATGAAATCGATAATCAGATTGCTGCAAACGTATCTTTGATTAAATCGATTCCAAGTCAGTACACTGATAAGCTTGAAGCGTTGGTGATGAATGCCTTGCAGACAGGGCAAACTAATCAGGAACTGGCTCAGGAAATAAAAAAACTCGGTCATAGCACAGACAATCGTGCACGACTGATTGCAGCCGATCAGATGGGTAAGATCAACGGCGCTATCAATAAGAAGCGTCAGACGTCTTTAGGTGTAACGACTTACGATTATTTAACATCAAAGGATGAAAAGGTTCGTCCGTTATGCCGAAGCCATCATGGTAAAACCTTTCGATGGGATACACCGCCTAAGGGTGGGCATCCTGGGCAGAAGATCAAATGCCGATGCACGGCGTTGCCGAATTATGAGGATATTTTGATCGACTGATTTAATAGGTTGGTTTAAAGTATCTTGCGATATGCAGGGGATTACAGATGCATCAAGACCAAAAACTAGATATTTTGTTGGATGTAAAAAATAGAGCAAATAAATGGATTGGAAAGTATCTTTCTATGGATGTGGTTGATCCCCACTTTCAGCCTTTATTTGATGTTTTTAAAGAATCGAACTTCGATATCGAGTTGCTGTTGAATATGGATTCAATTGAAATTCTACAAGTGACTAAAAATTGTTGTGAAGGGATTGGTTTAAGTAAATTTGATAAAGATTGTGCTTTAGAGTGTTGGGCAGCAGATGCTTCGGTAATGATGAATTCACTTAAAGATCAATAGTAAAGTCACTTGATGTTTTATCTAATTTAACCCACTTCGGTGGGTTTTTTATTGCCCACAGAAAGGTGATGTCATGCGTAAAAAGAAATTTTCCAAGGAGCGTTTTTATCGCCGTCTGGAAGCTCAAAACAAAAAAGCAGTATCCAAGTCAGAAACGGATTGGGATGTTATGAAGGGTGGTTACTCAGACTGCCAAATTTATCCAGATTTTAGTAATTGTATGGATCGAATAGATTTAGAAATCATTGCTAATAACATACAAAAGAAAGCGGAAGAAATAAGGGCTAAAAAGCCCTTTTTTAATGCCCGAAATCCACCTAAGCAACCTGAGCCTAAACCTGAATTTGTGCCACCTCCACCATTGGAAAAAATTGGAGCATCAGAGCCAAATAATGACTCAGGATTGTTTGGTCAATGCTTATTACACATGGCAGCAATCGTAGCTTGTGCACTTCTTTTATGTGGAATCTTACAAAAGCTGAGTCATTAACTCATGAAACTCATTTACCAACTCAAAATTGGTGACTTTGCACCAAGCGAAAGTACACGCTCATTTACTCAAGAAGGGTATCTGAAATGCGTCAACGTGCGTTTGGCCAAAGCGCCTCAAGTACGTCAGTACTACGCTTATGAATTTCCGAATTTGGAAGGCTATTCAGCAGATCAGGTCATCAATGTCTATGTGGCAGCAGAGGATCTATTCAAACCTGAAGTCATTAAAGGATTCGACGGCGTAGATACAACGGACTATCACCCACCTAAGAATGAAATCAATGCTTCCAACTGGAAGGAATACCACATTGGCGAATGTTTCAATGTGCGCCAAGAGGGGGATTTCTTGGTCGGTGATCTGATCATTAAAGATCAAAACAGTATCGGTCTAATCCAAAACAATGAGCGCGTTGAGATCTCATTGGGCTACGCGGCTGATCTTGTCCTTGAACAAGGCACGGCACCTGATGGTACGCCGTATCAAGCCAAATTTATCAATTTTAAAGGCAATCACGTGGCGCTGGTGAAATACGGTCGCTGTGGCGGTGATTGTCGCGTCGGTGACCATAAACCAAACCCAAAGGGGAAAAAGATGGAAATTAAAGTAAACGGTATTCGCTTTGAGATTGGTGACAATCAAGCGCTAGCTGATGCTGTAAAGCAACAAGAAGACCAGCTTGAAAACTTAAAAGCAGCAAAACTTAAAGTCGGTGATAAACAATTTGCCATCGGTGATGAATTGCCAGCTGTACAAGCAGTGGTTGATACCTTGCAGACTGAAAATGCCGAACTGAAGCAAAAAGTCGGTGATCTTGAAAAAAACCAAATCACACCTGAAAAACTTGATCAGGTCGTGGCTGAACGTGCGTCAGTGGTTGCGGATGCTGTTGCATTGGTACCAGGTATCAAAACCGAAGGCTGTTCATGTGAGCAAATCAAACGTGATGTGATTGCAGCCAAAGCAGGTGACACATTGGTGACCGCTGTACTGGGTGGTGTCGCCGTGGGTGATGCTAAACCTGAACAGATCGACACGGTATTCCGTGCACTGTCAGCAGTGAAATCGACCACACCAGGCAATGCAGTCGGCGATGCATTACATCAACAGCAACAACAGCAAAACAATAATCAGGACCCTAAAGAAAATAAGGGTTATGACAAGTCTGCTGCATACAAAACAATTTAAGGGGAACTTGAATCATGGTTCAGCAATTAAATGCGGTGGTCGGTCAGCGTGGCCGCTTAACTGCCAAAGAAGTTGTACTGTCATTACCGCTTTCAGGTCTGACTTTAGTTAATGACGGTGACGTAGTTGTCCGCACGACTGACGGCAAATCAGTAACGGCTGTGGCAGGTGCTACACCTACACGCTTTGGTGTGGTGGTACGCCACGGCGTTGGTAAGACAGGCAAAACGGCGGCTGGTAAAGAAGCCTATAAAGCGGCTGATATGGTGCCTGTGATGTTTGAAGGTGCAATTTGGGTCAAGCCTACAGCGCCAATCACTGATATTACTGCTGTGGTTTATGTAAAAACTGCAAACGGCACCACAGCGGCGCCGTTGGGTTCTTTGTCGAGCTCAGCAACTGACGGAACAGTATTACCAGGTGCAGCATGGGAAACCGTGACAGGTGCCGATGGTTTAGCCCTTCTTAATCTTCGTGGAGCTTAATTAAACATGAGCAAATTAGCAAAAATGAAAGCGCGTTTAACGCCGATTTCACATGCCATTCAGGCACAAGTTGGTGATGCGTTCAACATGGATGCATTAGCACAGCTCTTCGTAAAGATCGAAGAACAAAACGAAATTACACCACAGCTTGCACAGGTCCTTGACTATGCCAAGTTCATCCCAGTGACCAATGTAAATGCGGTTTATGGTGGTGGTGAAATTCTGTCTCGTAAAAAAGGCGTGGGTATCGGCGAAGACTATGCTGGTACAGGTGATGATATTCCGCTTGCAGAAGTTGAATACGATACTGTAAGCCTACCAGTGAAAGTCGGTGTGATTGGCTACCAATATTCAGTGGTTGAATTGGCGACCGCACAGCAAATGAACCTCACGCTTGAAGCGGATAAAGTTCAGGCTGCAAATTTGGCAGCTGAAAAGCACATGTCGAATGTGGCTTGGTATGGTTACACCAAAGCCAATGCGAGTGGTCAACTTGAACAGGTGAATGGCTTCTTAAACCAAACAGGCGTCACTATTGTGACAGGTCAGCATGATTGGTCTACGGCGACCATTGAAGAGGTATTATCCGACTTCAATAATTCGCTGGCTGACTCAGCAAACCTGTTTGACGGTGATGCGTCTATTGAGCCTGATACCTACTTGATGGCATCAGCGCAGTACACACACCTTTCAACACGTGTGGTACCAAACTCTGGCGGTAAAACATTCCTGAAGTACATTGAAGAAAACAACATCTTCACCACTCAGGGTAAGCCATTAACGATTCGTGGTTCTGGTCGTGGTAATGGCAAAGGTACTGCAGGCGCTGACCGTTCAATCATCTATCGCCGTGATCCATCATGTATTCAATTCAAAGGTAACAGCGTTGAGTTCCTGACGGCGCAACCGAAAGGACTGGATGTACTTGTACCTGGTCACTACAAATACCAGGGCGTTTGGTTGAAGCGTGTTGATTCACTTCGTTACCTTGATCATGCATAAGGATTAAAACCTCATGGCTAAATATTCATACACATACAGCGGCTCTAATGCCGCTTTTGTTTTTGCAGGCCTGGTGACTTTACCTAAAGGTATCGCCGTAGTAGTTGAAGCCAATCACCACAAAGCACTTCAAAAAAATAAGTTTGCTAAGCATTTGATTGATGCTGGTGAGCTGGCTGTTGAAGAAATTGCAGAAGCGGTTGAAAAACCTGCTTCAGGTCGTGGTAAAGGTGCACAATCAGGTAAAACTGATGAAGGTAAAGGCAAGGATGAATCCAAAACTGCTGAGCTCACGATTGATGATGTGCGTAAAGCGTTGACTGATCTTGAAATCACCTTTGCTGACGATGAAACCCTTGAACAGCTGCAAGAAAAACTTACTCAAGCCACTGAATAAGGTGAACTATGGACCCACAAGCTTTTAAATTAAAGTTTAAGTACGACACAACATTATTAAATACTTCTGATGCTGAAATTGCCGATGCATTAGAAGAAGCTGGTCTTGTTGTAACGGCGCTTGAATTTGGTGATCTGAAAGAACGTGCTGTGGGTCTATATGCAGCACATATTCTCAGAGTTGCACACAAATCAAAGTCTGGTAACAGCTTTTCAGATGCTTCGAGTATGACTATTGCAGGTCAGAGTGTGAGCTTTTCACGTTCTGGTACCGATGCATTTTATAATCAAAGTATTTATGGTCAGCGTTACCTGGCATTAAAAAATTCAATTCCAGTTGGCAATGATGGAACCAATCCCAATCGTATCGGTGTTGGTGCTTTCGTTGTTTAGGAGCTAGGCATGTCATTTAAGTATCAAGCGCCTGAAAACTTTAAAGCGACTTCGCTTGAAATTGCAGGCACCACATACAAGGTTGAAAAAAGTGTGATTGAGTCGGATACCGATATTGCACACATTCTGGCACCGCATGGTTTTAAACGTGCGGTTGAAACCAAAGCAGAACCTAAAAAGGAAACTGCTGCAAAGTAGGTGATGTATGAGTGATTACCGTGTTGATGCTGATGTTGATTTTAACGAGGTCAATGAACGTGTACGTGTTGAAATACGGCGCACGGTAAATGCACTCACACTTAAACTTCAGCGCACCATTCAGGAAGACATGCTGACAGGTCAGCGTTTGAATGTGCAGTCTGGGCGTTTAAGAGGATCCGTTTCATCCAAGGTGGAAGAGGATAAGGACTGGATCGAGGGTACAGTCGGAGCTGGTGGTGCCTTGGTACCGTATGCCTTTGCTCATGAATTTGGGCTTAAAGGTGCGATGGCCATTAAGGCGCATTTGCGTACAATCAAGAAAGTCTTTGGTCAGCCGATTACACCTCGTCAAATCATGATTAAGGCTCATTCGCGTAAAGTCGATATGCAAGAGCGCCGTTTTATGCGTGATTCATTGGATGAAGTGGCGAAGATCGTGCCGAAGAATATTGATGCTGCAATTGAAAGGGGATTAAGCAGTGAATAGTGAAGCCATTTACCATGCATTGTTTGACCGACTTTCATGTATTGATGGGATTAAAACCACCAGTCGACGCTTGAAGCATTTTAATCATGTAGCACCTGATGACCGTCCTGCCTTATTCGTGACGCAAGGTAATCAAACCGAAGTGCCAGTGAAAGGCTTGGATGCCAAGGTTGAACTTGAAGCGGAAGTGTACGTTTACATTCATGAATCAGATCCATCCATACCGCCGTCGGTCCAGTTGAATCAGATGATTGATCAAGTACGTGCCAAGCTTGAGCCTGATCATCCTGATATCTGCGAATACCAAACCTTAGGGGGATTGGTCGAACATTGCTGGATCGAAGGCACTATCGAAGTTTTTGAAGCAGTGGAAAACATGCTCGATGACCAAGGGATTGCCATTATTCCGATTCGGATCCTTACCACTACCTAAAGCAATTTATAAATTCCATGACCGCCAATACGGCGGTTTTTCATTTTTAAGAGGTCGATATGGCTCAATATTTATTTGGTGCCGGTAAAATCTTTGCCACACCATTACAGGATGTGCACGGTAATCCAATCACCAATGGCACACCCGTTGAAGTGGGTGTACTGCAGTCAACGTCAGTTGATATCAGCTATGACTTGAAAGAACTCTATGGGCGTGGTCAGTTCGCCGTGGATGCCGCACGCGGTAAAGGTTCGATTAAGTGTAAAGCAACCATGGGTCGCATCAACGGCGCATTACTGAATTCCATTTTCTTTGGTGGCGTGGTCACTGAAGGTGGTATTACTGCAGTCGCTCAAACCATCAATGGCGAAGTCGTTGCAGCGTCAGTAACACCAGTCGTTCCGAACAGTGGTACATTCATGAAGGATTTAGGCGTTACTGATGCCAAAGCTATTCCATTAAAGCGTGTGGCGAGTGCACCAGTTGCAGGTCAATACAGTGTGGATGAAGCGACAGGCGTTTATACCTTTGCAGCAGCTGATGTGGGTAAAACGGTATTTATCAGCTTTAAATACACAGCGATGGTGGCAGGTGCCAAATCAGGTGTGGTAAGTAACTTGGATATGGGTTATACGCCTGAATTCAGTGTTGATCTGATGCGTGATTACAAAGGTAAATTCTTTGGAATTGAATTCTTCCGCTGTGTCAGCAATAAGCTTGCGTTTAGCTCAAAACAGGATGATTACGATCTACCTGAGTTTGAATTCCAGCCAATGGCCGATGATTTAGGCCGTGTGTTCAAATGGACTACTTCGGAGTAATACCATATGCAATTTAACCAGGTCGAAAACCCACGTGGTAATCCGCTTAAAATTAATGGCCAGATTTGGATTTTTGCGCCGTTATCCTTGGGTGCTGCTGAAAAGCTGATGCCAAAGCTTAAAACCTTTGATCCAAGTGACTTTGCTTTAGTGGCAGATGTAGCACATAGCTCTTTAAAGCGTAACTATCCTGACATTACCCGCGAATTTATTGCTGATGAACTACTTGATATTGGTCACGTGAACGCCGTATTTGAAACGGTCATGGGGGCTTCTGGTCTGGTTTATACAGGTGAAGACGAGCAGGCCACTGATTCGGGGGAATAGACTGGGAGGAGCTGTACACGCATTTGGTGCTTACATTGGGCAAGGATTACGACTATGTGCGTAATGAATTGGATTTTCCAAGAGTCAAAGCATTGAATGCGTATCACAAGCAGTGTCCTCCCAGCCATGTTGGCATTCAGCGTCTGTGTCGGATCCTTGAGGCATTTATGGGGATTGAAGACAGTACCAGTTCAGATGATACTCAAAGCGATGATGAAGATGATTTGTTTGCGGATCTGCAGAACTTTCCTCAGGGTGGCTAAGGCTGCCCTGATTGATTTTTAAACGAAGTTTGATTAAAGTTTTGATGTACTTAATAAAAACTTCGGAAATAACATGAAAAATATTTTAGGTTTAACTTTTGTCTTGATGTTTGCTTTTACGAGTACTGCAGAAGCGGGAAAGGGGCGTAAACCTTGTTCAGGAAAAAAGGGTGGTATTAGTCATTGCCAAGGAACAAAGTTTGTCTGCAATGATGGTTCTATTAGCGCATCTAAGAAAATTTGTAGATAACAGGGTGTGATTGATATGGGACTTAATTTTAGAAAGAGTTTTAAAGTCGCACCTGGTGTTAGGCTTAATGTTGGAAAGAAAGGCATTTCGAGTGTATCAGTCGGTGGCAAAGGTGCTCGTGTGAGCGTAGGAAAAAAGGGAACGAGAACAACAATCTCAGCACCAGGTACTGGATTGTCCTACTCATCATATAAACCGCACAAAAGCAAAGCACAAAAACAAACTCCGCAAAATAATCTTATGAGTTCAACCAACTCTTCTGAGCCTGATTGGATAGTAATAGGAATAGTCGGCTTTATTATTTTAATGATATTTATCTGGGTTATAAGTTAATAAATTGATTAAAGCTTTTGAGTTGGTTAAAGTTCGCGGGAACTTTATAACAACTTGGATATAACCATGAAAAAAGTAATTGGATTGGGTCTATTAACTTTGGCATTGACTGCTTGCGGTGGTGGCGGGGGTAATTCATCTTCTTCTAATAATGAGGGAGATAAAACACCTGTAGCTAATGCTGAAATCACTGGTGTTTACACTGGCAAGACCAATCAAGCGCAAAATGTTATTGGGTTGGTAGATAAAAATAATAAATTCTGGTTTCTATATACACCACCTTATTCTAACGGAATTACTGGCTTCATGACTGGTGACTTAACTGTTTCTGGTAACACAGTAAAAGCGATAAAAGGGAAAGACTTTTATTTTGGTGGTAGTGCAGTTTACGACACATCTATTGATGGTACTTTTGAAGCTAAAAAGAGCCTAAATGGAACGATCACTTATACGCCTTCAAATCAGGTTACATTTGACACTTTATATGATGCTGAATTAAATAATTCGGTAGCCAATCTCACGACAATCGCAGGATCTTATATAGGTCAATCAGCGATAGTTGAAGGTATTGAAGAAGCAACCTTAACAATTTCAAATACGGGAGTGATTTCAGGTAAGGGACAAAGTGGCTGCACGTTCTCGGGGAAAATAGCAGTTGAAGAAAATGCACCTTACTACAATGTTGATTTAGCTTTTGGTTATTCACCTTGTCTCTTAGCGGGACAGTCTGTAAAGGGTGTGGTTTATTATGATTCATCAATTAAATCACTTTATGCAGTGGCAGAAAATAGCAATAGGCAGAACGCAGTACTGTACTTAGGAACAAAACAGTAACTCCCATAGTTTTGAAACTTACTTAAAGAAGCACCTTAGGGTGCTTTTTAATACCTGAAAATTTTCTATACCGCCTCACGGCGGTTTTTTTATGCCTGCGAGATAGGAATTATGAGCAACAATCGAGTGGAAGTGCACGTTGGTGCGAAGACTTCCGAACTTAAAAAAGGCATGAATGAAGCTGAAAGTATTGTCAAAGATACGGCGCAGGAGATTGAAGTCACAGGTAAAAAAGTGGACTTTCAGATTGACGTGTCTGGTGTGCAAAAGACCTTTGATAATCTTTCAAGCAATATCTCAACGCAGATGCTGGGCCTAGGTAAAAAAATTGCTGCTGGTATTGGTTCTGCCTTAGCTGTAGATGGATTGGTCAGTTTCACTCGCAATGCAATTAGCACCGCTTCAGAAGTTCAGAAAATGTCTGACATGCTGGGTGAATCGGTAGAAGACCTCCAATACTTTGCCAAAGGTGCTCAAACAGCTGGATTGTCATTAGAACAGTTCGGCATGATGGGTAAGGACGCGCTAGATCGGCTCGGTGAAGCACGCCGTGGTGAAGGCGAAATGATGGACTTCTTTGAAAAGGTTGCGCCTAAGATTGGTGTGACCATCGATATGTTCAAAGATTTAAGTGGTCCAGAAGTTATCCAGGCATATTACGATGGATTGGAAAAAGCCAATTTATCGCACGCTGAAACTATCACTTACATGGAGCAGATCGTCAATGATGGCAGTTTGCTTATTCCATTACTCAAAGACGGCGGTGCAGGCTTTAAAAAATGGGGTGAAGAAGCCAAGAATGCTGGCGCTATCATGTCTAAGGATATGGTGGACAACCTCGGTAAAGCCAAAGAAAACCTTTACACACTAGAGCTTCAGTTCCAAGGCTTCCAGGCAATGCTGATCAATTCAGTAACGCCTGCAGTGACTGCTATTGCGCAGAACTTTGACAATATCAAAGCTGTGGTCATCGCTTTAGGTGCAGCTATTTCAGCTAAACTGGTTCTTCAATGCGCCGTATTAGCTAAAGAGTTTTTGATTGGTGTTGCCCAAGGCATGGCTTATCAAATGCAATTGTCTGCGCTTCAAGGACAGGCAATGCGTACCGCTACGGCGATGGGTGTACTGCGAAGCGCATCCGCATTGCTTGGTGGACCTGCTGGCCTAGGTATGTTAGCACTTCAAGGTGTAGCGGCAGGTGCTGCATTTCTTTACATGAAACGAAGCAGTGATGAAGCTCTACCTGCTTTAAGCACACAAGGTAAAAGTGTTGCTCAACTTCGTGAGGAATATGAAAAGCTTGATAAAGCCCAACAGCGTGTATTGACGCGACAAGCCACGGCAGACCTATCCAAAGCTGAGCAGGGTTTCCGTAAACAGGAAATTGCATTACTTGGCTTGGTGCGTGCGGTTGTTAATCATTCCGATGCATCAGATGCTGATAAAAAAGCAGCTAAAGAGCTCCACGATCAATATATTCAAGGCAAGCTGAATTCAGATCAACTAGCCACAGGTATTAATAACCTACGAACAGTTGAGTCTAAACATAAGGCTGGAATTGATGAGAAAGCTGCTGCCGTTAATAAAGAGCGTAAAGCAGTCATTGATGCTCAGGGTGTTCTAAAGACTTATAACCAAGTTGTGACACAAGGTACTAAGGATAATAAGGAACACACCAACTCCATCAACGATAAAGCAAATGCATTAGCCAATTTGACTGCGAAGCAAATGGAGTATGTTCGTGAATCCAACAAACAGTCTGAACGAGAACGCTATATTCAACACAACATGAAAGTTGGTGGTGTGTCGCGTGAGCGTGCTGAGCACATGGCAGATGCTCGTGATAAGGCTGGTATGGGATACACCGCTAAAGACGGTGCAATGCCTGAAGCTGTTAAACAGGCTGAAGAGGCGGACTGGAAACGTAAGCAAGCAGCTGAAGCGCGTGAAGATGCAGAGAAAAAGGCTGAAGAAACTCAAAAACGTCAAACTAAGGAGCTTGAAAAACAGCAACAGATCTTGCAGGTCAATGCGCGTGTAAAAGCGAATGCTGAAAAGTTTAACTATTCGGGCTTTGAAGCCAAGTATGGCTTGCCGAGTGGCATGCTATCAGCTCTTAACATGCAAGAGACTAAGGGGCGAAATGTTGAAGGCGTTCAGACTAAATACGGCACGGCGAAAGGCAACTTTCAAATGCTGGATATGACCGCCAAGCGCTTTGGCGTATCTGATCCATTCGACACAAAACAAGCTGCTGAAGGCGCAGCCAGATACATGCGTTTCTTGCTAGATAAGTATGGTGATATCAACAAGGCTATTTCTGCTTATCATGCAGGTGAAGGGAATGTTGATCGTAGTACCGGTATTGGTCCAATTAATCGCCAGTACGTGAAAAACGTCAAGGGTTACATGGCTGGCGTTAACGGTGTAGAAGCAGGGACTGAATCTTCAGATTTTGATAAATCACTTCAAGAGCAAATCCGCAAAGCTGAAGAAGCTGAAAAGGAAATGCTAGCACTGCAGTATAAATATGCAGATGAAAGCAAGCAGGTTGCTTTAGATCTTAAGAAAGAACTAAGTGACATTGATTCTTCTATATTGTCAGCTGAAGAAAAGAAAGCTTTTTCAATCAAAGCTGAGCAGGAAGCCGCCGACAAAATCAAAGCGATTCGTGTTGAACAGCTTGAAAAACTCAAGGCGCTTCATGAGGAAGAGCTTCAAGGCAAAATGATTTTGTCTCAGCAAATATTCGAGCTAGAAATGGCACGTTTAGATGCTGATCTTGATGCTGGAAGAATCAATAATGCTGAAAAGGTACGTCTTGCAAAGCAACTTGAAGAACAGTTGTATGCCATCAAGCGTATTGGATTGGAGGAGCGCCTAGATCTTGAACAAGAGCTAAGTCAACTCACTGGGAATAGTTCTGGGGTAAGTGGCGTAACCAATGAAATCAGTGCATTAGATCATCAAAGATCGGTGTCTGATATCCAAGTACCAGGCATGATTTCTGATGCCCAAATGAAAGACTTTGAAGATAAGTTTGGGAATCTAACGTCACGAATGTCTGGTCTATGGGATAAAGGCATTCAGTCCATGATGAATGGCACACTGACTTGGAAAAATGCCATGAATGCCATTTTTACAGAACTGGCAGGGGCATTTATTCAAAGCATGATTAGTGAACCACTGAAAAAATACGCTGCAAGTTTAGCAACTCGTATGGCGATTAAATTAGGATTCATCAAAACTGAAACTGCTGCTGAAGTAGCAGGTCAAGCTGCACAGACTGGCGCCGTGGTAGCTGGTGAAGGCATGAAAACCGCTGCAACTTCAACAGGTGTAATTGCTCGTTTAGGTTTAAAGCTCATGGAAGTCTTAAAGTCAATCATGATGTCAGCTTGGGAGGCTATGGCTGGTGCTTGGGCGGCGCTTTCGTCAATACCAATTGTAGGCCCTGCATTGGGTGTAGCTGCTGGTATTGCCGCATTTGCTGGTGTATCTGCAATTGTGGGAAAAGTGGCATCTGCTCGAGGCGGGTACGATATTCCTGCTGGTGTAAACCCTATGACACAACTTCACGAAGAAGAAATGGTTTTACCCAAACAGCACGCGAATACGATTCGTGCCTTAGGTAAGTCTCTAAGTGCAGATGGAGGCTTTGGAACACCTCAAACTCCAAGTCAGCAAGTGAGTAACCATTTCTCAATTCAAGCCTTTGACTCACGTGACGTAAAGCGTTTCTTTGAAAAGCATGGTCGTGAATTGGCGAGTGGATTAAAGGGCCATCGCCGTAATTTCGGTACCTAAGGAGGTTTTTGTGTCTGATGTATTATTTCCTGAATTACCTGGTCTTGAATGGGAGTTGTCAAAAACTCCCATTTTTAATACCAAAATAATGACGTCTGTGAACGGTCGGGAACTTCGCGCAAGTTACCAAGCCATTCCTAAGTATGAAATCTCAATGTCATTTGCATTTTTACGTGAAAACAATGGTAGGAATGAATTACAGCAACTTGAAAGTTTCTTTTTAGAGCGCCGTGGTGCTTTCGATTCATTTCTTTTCAAAATGCCTGATGATTATGAGTTTAATTGCACTTTTCAAGGTGATGGTACGACAACAAGCTATCAACTTTATAAGCAGATGCATACATCCGTAATACCTTTGGCTCACACTAAGGCTGAGACAATTTTTGATGTGGATCCAACATTTTGGAATGAAAATGACAATCAGCAATTTTGGAGTGATAACGACGACGATCTGTTTTGGGATGATACAACTGCAATTATTTCAAAAGATGGAAAGATCACGTTATCCAAACCAATAGATGAAGGCATTAAGTTTGAAGTCGATGGAACATATTACTACCGCTGTCGATTTGCTGATGATGAACAACAGTTTACGAATTTCATGCATAAACTTTGGAATGCAAAAAGAGTTGATCTCGTTGGATCTCTAGGAAATAAAGTATGAGAGCAGCTTCTGCAAAACTAATTGCGTTACTTGATGCTGATCAGTTTGTGATGGCAGATCTGTATACGATCACGACAGTTCAAGGTGATGTATTTCGATATACCAATTATGACTTTGATTTGACTGTTGCAGGTCAAACATATAGTTCAAGTGGTCCCATCATCAGTCGTGATGGAATCAGTCTTTCACTCGGTATTGAAGTCGATAATTTATCGATCAATATTGATTGTATTGATGATAATAAATGGAACGGCATCAACGTTGTTCAGGCATTCCATAATGGCCAGCTAGATGGTGCTCGATTTAAGTTGGAACGGATTTTCATGGACATGGATACGCCAACGGACACCAGTGCCGGTGCTATCAAGCTTTTTGAAGGTCGGATCATTGAGCCTGATTTAGATCGCAATTCTATTCAGGCGAGTGTTGCATCGGATCTAGATGAATTGAACGTGCAAATGCCACGAAACCTGTATCAGCCAAGTTGCACGAATACGTTGTTTGATAGTGCGTGTGGTCTGTTACGTCAAAATTTCATGGTCGAAACGCTAATTGAATCAGGCAGTACTCCAGCACGAATTCTATGCCAGGTGAATCAGCCTCAAGGGTGGTTTACTCAGGGTGTAATTGAATTCTTAGACGGTGGTAATTCCGGCTTGAAACGGACAATTCGACTGCATGAATCGGGTGCTTTGTTATTGACTTTGCCATTGTTGGAAGCACCGCAAGCGGGGCAGCGAATCAAAGTTTATCCAGGATGTGATAAGCGTTTGGAAACTTGCCAAAACCGTTTTAATAACTTCAGCCGTTTCCGTGGTGCGCCATTTATACCGGTACCAGAAACAGCTGTTTAAACAAATTTGTATTAATCCATACCCAGCCATTGAGCTGGGTTTTTTATGGGGTAAAGATATGCCTATTCCATCACCAGCGGACTTCCGTAATAAAACCAAAAAACACTCTGAAGTGCGCGAAATGCTTGCGCAACTGGCTGAAAACGTACAAGACAAATCTAAAACAGCGCTATCTTATTTGTCATTGTCTGAAGCAAATGCTGATATTGCTAACATTCCATTGGGTGTATCTGTCAGAGTTTTAAGTGCAACAGATGGCGGGGATTATTATAAAGCATCTGCAGGTGCTACGAATCTAACAAAAAGTGATTATGATCCTTTAGAGTTGGCTAAATTGTATGTCAATGCGATCAAAAAATTAATAGATGAGGATATTCAAAAAAATAGAGATAGCATTGCTAATCTTGTACTCGGTTTGCACAGTTTATCTATGTCATTAAGCAATGAGTCTGCTAGTTTAAAAAATCAAATTGCATCGTTTTTAAGTAATGTTGAGAAAATTCAACCTCAAGCCAATACGCAAAACAATATATTGTCTAGTCATACAGTAGCGATGCACAAAACCGTTGCAATCATCGCTGACATCAAAAAAGAGATTGATCAAAAAGACAACGCAAGTGCAAAAGTAATTGTCGCTCAATCTGTAACTGTCGATACAGAAGTAGATCGCAGCGTCATTCCCGCAAGCATTAGCAACGATGGAACTAAGTTGTGGACGCAAGGCGATAATGTATTAAGAGAATCAACGGACGGTGGAAAAACATGGAATGTTCTCCACACGTTTTCAGGTCAGCACTTTATTGAATGGGTTAAAGAATTAGATAACGGTGAGCTATTATTACAAGTCATTTACTTTGTGTACTCTGGTCAGACAAAAGTAAGAGATCGCTACAGCATCTACAGAACAAGCGGTAAAGGCACGGAATCAATGACTCTTGTAGAGTGTTTTGCTATTGAGCCAGAAGGCATTTTTGCCCATCACGCTTGGAGTGTGAGCATTCATAACAATATTGTCTTAGTCGGTGAGTATGGTGCAAAAGTACCAACTTGGGCGGGCAAACCTGTCGAGGATGGGGATAATGCTCGTTACGTGCGGATGTCGCTTGACTACGGCAAAACGTGGAAAATTATTTTCGACTTAAACGAAAGATCAGAAACTCCGAATAACGAGGGTCTGCATGTGCATGGTGTTTGCTATGACCAGTACTGGAACCGCATCTGGATAACACATGGTGATGGTTTTTGGGGTGAAACAGCAACGCTCTATAGTGACGATTTAGGCGAAACGTGGACATACGCACATCGCTATAAAAAAATAGATGGGACAAACACTGCACCTGAATATCGCCACCAAAATGTCGGCATCGTTGCTCTACCTGGTTGCGTATTGTTTGGCACAGATGGATTTCCAGACGGTGTGCAGCGCATCGATAGAAAACACGGCAAACATACAGCAAACGGCTTGTACCCAATTGATAGTGCCTATTTCATTGACAACGGCCAGTCATCAATCAATTACGTCTGCTCATCTATTAGTTATGCAAAAAACACAGATTTTTCTCCTGTACTGTTCGGATTTACAGCCGAAACAACGGCAGCAAAATCCTGCGTAATCGCAACGTATGACGGCTTTAAATTCTTCAAGCTGTGGGAAGATTCACTTGTTCAGCCCACAGCGCAAGGAATTGATTTCGTATGTGGTGTAACACTACGTAACGAAGTCATCATGCGCAGTAAAGATAGTCGCACAACAGGCACAGGCAAACGTACAAAGATCACTTTGAAAGTTTAATGCGAAGGGGCATAGAAATGACTTTACAATCAGATTTAAAAAAGGCAGTAGAAGCCGCAAGCGGTGGAAAACAGACAGTTTTGTTTACACCATCTGGACAACCAACCTTTGTTAATATTTTAAAGCGTGAGGATTTTAAAGCGTCTGATGATCCTCTTTTAGCCACAATGGGGATTACAAGTGGTGATCATCCAGCGTTTAAAGTTGGAAGTCGTACACTTGATAAGATTTATGTTGGCACGTACCCAACGTCGCTAGTAAATAACGAGCTTGTTTCTCAGCCTTGGCAAGCAGCAACAGGTATTACAAGTATATCTGAAACAAGCGCACAAATGCAGACTTGGATTAATAACACAGGTTTAAATGCTCATGTCGCAACAGTTGCAGAGTTTAACCTACTTAAAGCATTGATTCGTAAAAGTGCATTCAATCCTTATGGGAATGATGAGTACAAAGGTCTATCTACTGTAGATAGTAAACAGAAAGGTGTCCGTGTAGATGGTTTAGCGGTTGGTGCTGCTAACACAACAACAACGACAACCATTGGGGCGCAGCTATCAGGTGCAATTTTGACAGGTAGTGGCACATCAGGATTTAGAACTGAAAATAGTCCAGTTGGTGTATCAGATTTAGGTGCAGGTTATGTTACGCCAATTCGAGGGGTGCGAGTTATTAAAGGTGAGGTTCAAGTTTACGCAGACCCTACTTTAAAAAATACAGCTGATAATGCAGAAGGTAATTACTCTCTTAGTGTTCTAGCAGTCAGCGATAATCCTAATTTTATGACAAACTGGTATGCAATTGATGCAACCACAGGTGAGCTTAAAACCCCAACATACACAGGTGGTTTGTTAGTTGGAGGTGCTAATACTGACAGGCGTGGTTATACAGTTACAACGATCAACAGTGTAAAGCTAACGGCAGCAACATCATCGTCAGGCGGTTATTATTCAGTTGGAAACTTGGCATTTGATGATTCATTACCTGCAAAAGTAGTCGCTTTCTTACGTTATCTTGGTCTAATCAACGAACCTGCTGTAACTACATCACCAACGCCTGCTAAACGTGGTTCTTTTATTATACCAACTAACGGATTAGCTTTCCCTTCGTGGGGTGCAAGTGGTGTTTTTGAGAGTCGCATAGATCCACAGCCGATCACTGTGTCTAATCCGCGATTATTCTATTATGATTAATAAAGCACAAGAAGCCGTCACCGAAGCCATGACTTGGCTCGGCACACCATACCATCACCAAGGGCGTGTCAAAGGTGTGGGTGTGGATTGTGCGACACTGCTTTGCGAGGTTTATCAAGCAGTAGGGTTAATTAACCATTACGATCCAGGTCCATATCCACCTGACTGGCACATGCACCAGATGGGGCAGCGTTATTTAGAGCATGTCCGACAATTTTGCGATGAAGTTGCAAGACCTCAACCAGGCGATATTGTTCTTTATCATTTTGGCAAGTGTATCAGTCATGCTGCAATTGTCGTTGAGTGGCCAACGATTATCCACTCATATATCCATCAGGGGGTCATTTTCCAGGATGGAACCAAAGGAAGTTTAGCCCGGCGAATTGCCGGGTTTTATCGTTTAAGAGGGCTATAAAATGGGTGGTGTTTTTGGTGGTGGTACCGTCAGTACATCTGACAAACGTATCAATTCAATGCGTATCCAGCAGTCAGCCTATGGTCTTTGCCAGCCTCTGGTTTACGGTAAAAACCGTGTCGCTGCCAATATGTTCTGGTATGGGGATTTTACAGCCACGGCCCACACAACAACGAAAAAGCAAGGTGGTAAGGGTGGTGGCGTAAAAACCAAAAACACGACTTATACCTACAGCGCGTCCTTCATGCTGGGGCTTTGTGAAAATAAAATCAAAGATATTGGGATTATCTGGCGTGAC
The DNA here is from genome assembly GCF_056779765.1 of Acinetobacter sp. 24-47-62. NCBI lineage: Bacteria > Pseudomonadati > Pseudomonadota > Gammaproteobacteria > Moraxellales > Moraxellaceae > Acinetobacter > Acinetobacter sp. 24-47-62. The sequence continues at coordinate 78,049 of NZ_JBWYIN010000001.1, read as the reverse complement.
AAAGAACAGATTGTTCCTAAAACGGAAGGTGGTATTCAGCTTAAACCCATTGATCAGCTAGGGTTTGAATTATTTGATGGTGATCATAATCCTGTTTGGGGCTATCTCACATCAAAGCATCCTGACCAGGCATTGCACTATCCATTTCTCGGTTATGTCGCATGTGCCAACTACGATCTGGGGGGGAGTGCCAGCTTATCGAATCACAATTTTGAAGTGATCAGCGACATTACATTCTCAGAAACGATTCAAGATGCCAATCCTGCAGATGTAATTGAAGACTTCATTACCAATCCACGATATGGCGCATCACCAACTTTGCAAATGGCAGATTTGTCTGAATTTCGGACCTATTGTACAGCAACCAATTTGTTGATCAGTCCTGCTTTGACAGAACAGCGTGAAGCATTCGAAATCATCAATGAAATTGTTGAAGCGGTGAATTGTGCCGTGGTACCTAGTCCAGACGGTTTGAAGATCCGATCTTATGGTGACAGTGTCGTCAGTGGAAATGGGGTAACGTTCGTACCTGATCTGGAGCCGGTTTATCACCTTACTGATGACGATTTTCTAGGTGAAGATCAGCCAGTTCGGGTACGCCGAAGTCGTGATACCGATGCCTATAATCATTGCCAGATTGAATATGTAAACCGCTTCAATCAATACAATACTGAAACGGTTGAAGCAAAGGACCAAGCAAATATTGAAATGTTTGGCCTACGTACGCAAGATCCGGTCAAGCATGATTTTTTCTGTGAACCTAAAATTGCCCGTCATGCAGTGCAGTTGCTATTGCAGCGAAAACTTTATGTCCGTAATGAATATGAGTTTGAATTGGGCTGGAAGTACTGCCGTTTAGAGCCGATGGACATTGTGACCATCACAGATGAATCACTAGGCTTAAATCAGTTTCCAGTTCGGATCACCCGGGTTGAAGAAGATGAAGACGGAATGCTCTCGATTACGGCTGAAGAACTGGCTGTTGGATCTCGTTCTGCAGTTGAATATGATCTTCAGTCATCGAATGGGTACCAAGGTGGAAATGAAGAACCAGGAAACGTGAATGCACCGAATATTTTTGAGCCCCCTTTAGATTTGACCGATGGTAAAAATCAGGTTTGGGTTGCAGTGTCGGGAGGAATTAATTGGGGTGGCTGTAATGTTTGGGCCAGCCTGGATAATACGACTTACGAAATGATTGGAACAATCTACGGCTCTGCGCGTTACGGTACTTTGGCTTCTGCCATCAGTGCCAGTGCAACATCCATGCAAGTCCAGTTAAATACATCGAGTCAGATTTTTGGTGGTACCTTGCAGGATGCTGAAGTTGATGCGACCTTATGTAAGGTGGGTGATGAATATATCAACTACATCGATGCAACTTTGGATGGATCAGGGCGTTATACATTAAGTGGCATGCTTCGTGGACGTTTCGATGATGCAGGGCCACATAATGCAGGTGAATCATTTGTTCGTATTGATCGTGCCATTTTTAGCCATGATTACAATGAAAATATGGTTGGAAAGCAGATTTATCTGAAGTTCACCAGCTTCAATGGATTGCAGCAAAAAGAACAGACTCTGGATGAGGTGGCGGCTTATAGTCATACCATTACTGGCAGCCGTCCATCTGGCGTAAAAGGTCTATCCCTTCAGTCAGCCTTTGAAGGTACAAGCTTTAAGGTCCAATGGCAAAGTGCAGCTGGTGCCACAGGATATATCGTTCAAATCATGTCAGGTGGTGTATTGCTACGTGAAGTTGAAACGACAAATACTGATTACAGTTACAGCATGGATGAAGCAAAAATCGATGGTATTCAACGTGCTTATACAGTACGTGTTGCAAGTAAAAACGGTTCGATTGTCAGCACTTTTGCAGAGCTGAATATCAGTAATCCAGTGCCACCACAATTGTTGAACGTGTACACATCGGCAACTGCAGATTCGATCACAGTGACTTGGATTCCAAGTGAAGTACCGGATCTGAAAGATTACCAGGTGTGGATTAGTACCAATGCGAACTTTGATCCTGATACAACGGCAGCACGTTGGACGGGTACCGAAAATGCTTGCACGATTATGGGCTTGCAATCAACGACAACATATTATGTTCGTGTTGCTGCACGGGACGTATGGAAGCCGACCTCGTGGAACTATTCAACACGAATCACACAAGCCACTGCGGATTAATCACAAACCACCTTCGGGTGGTTTCATTTTTAAAGGGGTAATGAATTGCGAGATATCGTGATTAAACAGGGTACGAATAAGCCTATTCCATTAGACGTTAATAATAGTGATGGCACACCATATGACTTTAGTGATGTGACTGAGATCCGCAGCAAGATACGAAATATTAGTCGTGAGGTTATTGCAGAACTCATCATTTCCATTGTTGAGGAAACACCTGGTCGACTCATTATAGAAACAGGTCCTACTGATGATTGGCCTATAGGAGAACATGTTTGGGATGTCTACTTTTATTTGAAAGATGGTCATGTATTTCCTATGCCAGACAAAGGTGTAAGCAAATGGATTGTTGATGAACGAATCTCTTAATGGAGGGTATTTCTATGAGTCAAAACACACAGAAAGTCATTGTGAAAAATTCAGCGCTTAAGGTGACAGTCAGCACATCAAATAAAGCAATAGTTGCGAAAATGCCCATCAAAGTCGTTCAAGTAAATGAAGCTGGTCGTCAAGGACCCAAAGGCGATCCTGGACTAACTTTAGATGAGGTTGATGATCGAATTGATCAAAAAATTAATGAAAATAGAATTTTGTTCAGAGATTTAGCGGGGAATATATATGGTTCAGATACTTGATATCTTACTAAAGGATGATCTGCATCCGAGTCTAGCAATCAATGCGAATAATCAACTACAAGTAAATGTCGATAATGAATCTATTCATATCAAACCAAACGGAACCATTGCCTTAAGTTTTGAATCGCAATTATTTATTAATGCTATTAAAGCCAATCAAACATTAACAGCTCTCTCTTCAAGAGTCGATGCAGAGTCAGGTGCACGTTTTATCACTTATGTTAATGAGCTTGGTCAAACGACAGAATTAAATTTTTCAGCATTTATGACTGATGTCCACGTAAATGGTGGTGTGGTTGAGGGAAAGGTGTTAGTGCTCACTGATACTGCAGGTGATCAAGTGCGAATTGATTTGACACAATTTATGAGTGAAGCTGATGTGCGTGCATTGATTAAAAGTATGTTTACGGTCGCCTTGAGAAATTTAAAAGGTGATATTAAAGGATGGATTTTACCTTATGAGCCAGAACAACCCGATATTGTTTCCGAGTGAAGTAAAAGTACCTGAGCTTGAAGAATTTTCGGATGACTTTATTCTGCATAACAATCAACTATATGTTGATTGGAATCGGGTAGGTAATGTTCTTAAGTCTTCGAGTGGTGGGCCTAGAGTTGTTTACGAAGGTGAGGTTGTGGCAGACGAATCGGATGCTTTCTTTACAATCAACATTCCTGAAAACATATTTGCTGAACCACCCAAAATATTCATCACAGGATTTGCTTTAAATCCCGAAACAAATACTGCTGTCGGGAATGCTGCATTTGCTTGCCTATTCCCATCAAGTATTACAACTACGCGTGCACGTGGTAGAGCAAAAACCGCGAATGCTGCTGGATTGCTGGCAGCTATGGTTCTAACCAATGCAGTTGGGGCGATTGTTCAATTTATAGCTATTGGTAAGCCGTATATAGGAGATCAGTATGCACTTGCCGCCTGAAGGTACCCAGTTTTTTTCAGATTATTATCGCAGTCAAATTGGCGAACATTATTATCTTAAAGAAGAAAACGGAACTTGGTTTGTTTTTAATTTTCAGCAATGGGTAGCATTACCACCACCTGATCAATGGATTTTGGAATATAAAAAGCCAATATCTGAATTTACTGAATGGGACTATAACCCATTTAATGTATAGCCACCTCTGGGTGGTTTTTTTATTGCCGATTTTAAGGGGGCGTTAGTGAATGAACCTAGTGCATCAATTTGGAAAAAATTAAATGAAGTAACAGACAAACTCCAAAAAGTGTCTGAACAACTTATTGAATCAAATGCCATTAACAAAGGGTATCACCAAGCACTTGATCAGCATCGGATCAAGATTGAGGCGCTTGAGCGTGAAAACAATCGTGCTCAAGGTGCGATAGGTTTACTTAAATGGGCATCAACAATTCTACTCGGCATTTCTATAACTAGTGCTTCGTGGACCATTAATACAATCAATCAACTCAAACAAGATGTGGCTATTATGAAAAGCCTTAGAGAGGATAGAAAATGAAATTAATTGAAAACTGGAAACAGGCTTGGAAACTCAAGTCAGTACAAGTAGGCGCATTTAGCGCCTTTTTTTATGCCTTAATTTTATTCTGTGATCAGTTTGTACAGGTCTGGAATGTTATTCCACCAGAGCTAAAAACCTACATTCCCGAACAATGGAAAGAATTTGTCGGGTGTTTTGTGGGTGTAGCTATGATTCTTGCGCGCTTAAAAGCTCAACCTGAACTGCATGGCGTAAATCAGTTTGTAACTGTAACAGCAGGGCATTCAAATTCTGATCCTGGGGCGGTAAATGGCAATCTTAAAGAGGCCGATTTTGTTGTAACCATTCGAAATGCTTTAGCTTATTACCTAAAGCAGGCGGGCTTACAGGTAAAAACTGATGGTATCGGTACTCAGAACGATCCATTGTCTTCAGCACTCAAATTGATCAAAGGCTCTAAAATTGCTCTAGAGATTCACATGAATGCAGCAGCAAACAAAACTGCTGTTGGTATTGAAACAATCTCATTACCTAAAGATAAGAAATTGGCTCAAGAGATCTCTAAAGCCGTTCAGAAAATCACAGGTTCACGACTTCGTGGAGATAGCGGCTGGATTGATCAATCTAAATCGGCTCGAGGCAAATTGGCTTTCGTACAAAATGGAGGTTTAATCCTTGAAGTTGGTTTTATTTCTAATGATGCTGAAGCAAAGCTAATTCAAGATCAAGCATGGTTGATTGCCAGGGAAATCTCAAAAGTAATTATTGCTAATCAGTAAAGAGATAGCCCTCTAAATGAGGGCTTATTTATCAATTGTAAGCATACCATCCAAACTAAAATAATTACGACTAGCACTGGCTCTTTTACCAACCCATTTACGATTGGGTAAATAACATGGTCCTACAGAGATTTTGGTTTTACCGAAACGTTTTTGAATATGCTCATAAGCCACCATTAACTTCTCATTAGTTTCAATACTCTCGTGGTCAGCAAAAAGCTCAGGGATATAACTGTCCTTATCAATTAAATCAGAAAGCATCACACCACATTTCTTAAATTGAATACCTGGTCGATATATTTGTTCCAATAATTTTAAGGAATAACGAGCTAAAACAGTCACGCTGTCAGTTGGCTCTGGAAGGTCTATAGAAGTGGACTTTCCATAGTATGGAACATTCTTGTCAAATGGATTGGATTGAACAAACACAATTAAGGCTCCACAAAGTGAACCATCATCTCGTAAGCGCTTGACTGCATCCTGAACGTATTTGCAAATCGCCTCTCTCATATCCCCGATGTCAGTAATCTTCTCGCCAAACGAACGACTAGCCACAATCTGCTTTTTTGGAGGAGGTGTGTCTTCAAGTCCGATGCATGAAATCCCTTGTAACTCCATTACTGTTCGCTGCATAACAGATGAAAATAATTTTCCAATTTGATGTGGGCTACATTTGGATAAATCTAATACAGTATTTACCCCCATATCATTTAAGCATTTCGTATGTTTTCTACCAACTCCCCAAACCTCAGAAACATCAATCAGGCTCCAAAAATACTCACGATGGCGTACGTCCATATCGACAAGGTTACAGACACCGTTAAAACGCTTGCCTTTCTTTGCCATGTGATTGGCAATTTTAGCTTCTGTTTTAGTACGGCCAATTCCAACGCACACAGGTAATCCAATCCATTTAAGGATTCGGTCTTTCATTTCTCTAGCAAGATCATCCAAATCATAATGTTCTGCATACGCCGTCAATTTTAGAAAACATTCATCAATTGAATATATTTCTTGCTCATCCGGTGCAACATACTGTCCAAGGATTGAATGAAAACGATGTGACATCTCGGCATATAAAGCGTAATTGCTTGATAAGACCTGAACATTATGCTGCTCTACAATATCTCTAATTTTAAATAGAGGTACACCCATCTTAATGCCTAGATCTTTAGCTTCTTGAGATCGAGCAACTGCACAGCCATCATTATTTGATAACACAATGACTGGTTTATTTATAAGAGAAGGATTGAACAGACGCTCACATGAGACATAACAATTATTTACATCTACGAGCGCGTAAATTTCTTGTTTTGACTTCATTTGAACTTCTTGATAACGCTAGTAACTACGCCCCAAATTTCAAAAGTTTGACCTTCCATTGGGTGGATATCTTTATAACCTTCATTCTCAGCTTTGAGCCAACAGCCTAATGCATCTTTAATGAGGCGCTTCACAGTGAACTCATTATCAATCAATGCGATAACAATATCTCGATGTTGAGGCTCAATACTACGATCAACAATCAAAGAGTCGTTAATATCTAAGCCAGCATTGAGCATAGATAAAGAGTTAACCTTTACAATGAAAGTTGCGTGATCATTACTAATCAAATATTCATTTAAATCTAGTTTTTTATCGATGTAATCTTGAGCGGGAGAAGGGAAGCCAGCTTGGACACGCTCTGTAGCTACAGGAATTTCTATACGGCTTAATGGATCTAATAATCGAATATCAGAAATTTCATGATTAGGTGATTTTTTTAAATAATTTTTAATTTCTACAACTCGAGACTCTGGTACACGAATAACTTTTGTTGGTTCATCAAACTTAGATTTTCGACCAGCACCTTCGCGCTTTCCACCGTGACCTGATATAATTTCTGACATGATTAATTTCCCCTTGATTGTGTTACATAATCAAGATTGTATTCATGCTTTAAATTATTTCAACATATAAAAATTAGCCAATGCTAAAAAGGCTTTAAAATAGAGAGTCTTGCTGTTTATTTTCTGATGAACGGTCGAAAGGTTTGGTTATATATTCATCATCCATTTCAAAAAAAAGTTCATGAGCATCTAAATGGGAAACTGTTAACCAGTCTTTTCTATACTTCTCTGGAATAACAATTATAGATCGCTTTTCATCATCTGGACCATGAAACTGTTTCATAAAGGGGTGATGCTCAGCATTGACAGTCAGCATCGAGAAAGAGCGGATTCTTTGCCCATTGATATTTGCATCCTCATATAAGGCAGCAACAGTAAAAGGGTTACCATCTTCGCGTGATATACCGTACCAATGTGGCTTCCCATCGATGTACTTTGGCTCGTAGAACTCTTGTACAGGCACTAGACAAAACTTGTCGTTCTTCCAAGCGCTGCGGAAAGAGGGCTTTTCTGCAATTGTCTCTGTGCGTGCATTGTATGTATGCCGACCAAATTTAAGCTCTTTGGACCAATGTGGTAATAAACCGAATTTACCTACATCGAGTTCAAAATGATCTGCGCCATTCAACATGATTGGTGCGTCATATAGTGGATACACATGATCTTTTAAATCTAATTCAAGTTGTTCATTGTGAATGTCTAAGAGCGACAATTGCTTACGTGATGGAAATTGATAGTTTGAACACATTTTTTGGACCTTAAATAGGTTTAGTTGATTGTGTGTTGTTAGAATATCAGAATTAGAGTTTAGAGCAGTCTACAAAAAATGAAGAGTCTACAAAAAAATAAATTTGTAGACTGATTTGTAGACTGATGAAGTGCAATTACACCTAAGTGGTAACAAATGTATGCAACTATTGAATGATATTAACTTATTGAAAATACTGGTAATTGCAATATGATACAAGCGTTGCCAATTAAAACAAAATTAGGTGGATTCTACTTTTTCTACTATGCGATTGTCGGTACCTTCATGCCGTATTGGAGTCTATATCTGCAAGATCAGGGATTTAGCTTTTTAGAGATTGGGTGGCTTAGTGCAATTGCAATCATGACACGTTTTTTTGCGCCGTTTATTTGGGGTTGGGTGGCGGATAAAACGGGTAAAAGAATGCTATTGGTGCGAATCGCAACATGGATGGAAGCGAGTATATGGTTCCTCATTTTTATTATACCCAATAATTTTCAATCAATTGCCTTGTTAATGTTGATCTTCAGCTTTTTTCAAAATGCGATACTTGCTCAATTTGAAGGCGTTACATTATTTTGGTTAGGCGAAAATCGAAATGAACTTTATGGCAAAGTGAGAAAATGGGGATCGATTGGGTTTATTGTTGGTGTTTTCTTTATTGGTCTAATTCTTGAAATCATCGATATTCAGTATCTCCCGATTTTATTACTGAGTATTTCATTTCTAGCGTTCTTATGGTCATTTACAGTAAAAGAACCGAAGGGCGCACCAAAAGCCCAAAAAACACTTGAATCCATTATTCCAGTTTTAAAACAACCAGTTGTGAAAGTAATTTTCTTAATTGAGTTCATTATGTTGTTTGCTCAAGCACCATTCTATAGTTTTTATAGCAATTACTTACAGTCATCTGGATTTAGTACCACAGCAACAGGATTTCTTTGGTCAACAGGTGTTATTGCTGAAATCATGATGTTTGCCTATGCATCATTTTTTTTAAATCGTTTTACATGGCGTCAGTTGGTTGCGATCTGTTTATGGATGACTGGGCTTAGGTTTTTGATTGTTGGTTTATTTCCTGAAAGTTTTGTTCTCCAATTTCTCTCCCAGACAATGCATGCATTCAGTTTCGGTTTATTTCACTTATTGGCGATGCGCATTATTTTTGAGCACTTTTCTGCTGGGCAGCAGGGTAGAGCTCAAGCTTTGTATAGTACGATGTGGGGCTTGGGTGTGGCATCTGGAAGCGTATTGGCAGGACAATATTGGGAGCTGATTTCTGGCAGCTATATTTTTATCATTGCAGGAGCTTCAACGTTGATTGGTTTCATATTTTTATCCGCTTTACCAAATCTCAAGCCCACTGAAGCAAGATAGTGACTTATGATGTTTGAGTAAATAGTAATTGCGGATCCACGCATAATCTATTTCGTCCTGCAGATTTCGCTTGATAAAGGGCAACGTCTGCACGATTAATCAATTGTTGGAATGGGGTGCTAGACGGAAGTTGTTGATAACTTAAACCTATGCTTACACTAATATTGAGATGTTGATTTTGCCTGATCATAATCGGTGTTTCTGCCACGCGGTCGCATATACGCTGTGCGATTTCAATGCAGGCTGGTAGGTTACTATCTTTAATTAAGATGGCAAATTCTTCACCGCCAACTCTACCGAATAAATCATTTGATCTAATTTGAGATCTGACGATATTGCTAAAGTCTTTGAGAACAATATCACCTATTTCATGTCCATATTGATCATTAATTTTTTTAAAGTGGTCAATATCGAGTAGTAGAATAGACACGCTGTGAATATTGGATTTCACCTCCCTATGAGTTGAGTCTATCGTCTTTTCGCTTTCTTCATAAAAATATCGGCGATTCATAGTCGTTGTTAAACTGTCATGGTTCGCTAAATATAATATTTGGTGATATAGCTTTTGGCGATTCAAACTAATAATTGATAATGTTAGTGGGCCTAAAGCCAGCATGAAAAGACCGATGCGAACAGACAGTGTTGTCGAAATAAATGCCTCTGGAGATTCTGTTAGATAATATGCACTTAAGCTGTTGTATAAGAACATACATACAAAGCAGTTGATGATTGCAACCAACAATAAATTGTAGGTTAATGCTGCCCAGATGAGTGCTCCAATCGGGAACATGATGGCGCCAGGGCCAATAAAAAAGTGAGTTAGAATTACAGATACAACGACAAATACGAAGGGTAAGACAAGGGGTAAACTTAAACGTTGATTTTTTTGATTTACAAAATATTGTTGAACTGTAGTTTTGCTTGGTAATGCGAGAACAATAGGCAAAAAAGCGACAAAGTTAAGAATTTCACCACTCCACCACATGCCAAAATCAACCCAAATACGGCTGAGCTCCATAAAGCTGTTAGGAACATAAGGGATGGTTAAAATCGCAAAGGTTGGGCTCGCTAGGCACCCTCCAAAAGCACTAATTAAAAATAAGTAAACAAATGTAAGACCTTTATTGAATTCTTGATAATTGATTTTTAACCGGTTCAGTAGGTATAAGGTCACTAATGGGTTTAGCAAGTTAGCAAGAGTTAACAACCAAGTAAGTTGTAAAGTGTTGCCAGTACCTAGGTCTGCAAGCATATACCCAGAAAAGGCCCCAAGCCAGCCACCAAGATTATTGAGATAACTAAATCTTAAAAAAAGACCTAGTAGTACGGCATTTGCAGGCCAGAAAATTGCAAGAAATGAGAGAGGTCGACCAAGTATTCCAGCCAAAGCACAAAGTGTAATGATGAGCATGACAATCAAAAAAGATTGTGCATTGTTTTTAATCAGCTCTGTTCGTATCCATATGGTCATACTTAACGTATATTCCCTTGCATAAAATCTTATATTTTTAAGCTTTCTGTGAGGTATAGAATGAATATTATTCTGATAAGAATATATTTTTGCACTAATAAATCAATAGATCGCATTAAACTGCTGATGATTTAAAGTTCATCAATAGGGAATTCATTTTCTTATATAAAATTGTTCTTATCACGTTAATTCTATAAGTTTTCTTGCTGAAATGTGCTAATTTAGCTCTAAACGTTGACCTATAGATGTTGTATGAAAAAAACAGTTTTTTTTGCACCTTTACTTTTATTAATGACGTCTTTTTCTTCTGCCGATCAAAATGTCCAAGCGCAAGCTAAAGGTGCTGATTTACAACAGCCTGAAAATAATATTCGAATCAACATGCGCCCAGAAATTTTAGGTTTATGGGGAATGGAAATTCCAAATAATAAAAAATGTGTTGAGTATTATAATTTCCGTGGTAACAATGAGGTGGTCGTGAATAGTGCTAAAGAGTGGTCGGTCGGTTTATTTGAGTATCAACCATCTCAAGACAGCTCTTCGGGTTTGTTGCCTACCTTGGTCATGCAAGTCAATTATGAGAACAACGAAAAAGACTGCTCTGGTAATCAAGTAGATCAGGCAGGAGATTTGTCTCAATATTTTGTAAAATGGGACAATCCGAATCAAATCAATTTCTGTGCATCTGAAAAGGGTGGACAATGTTTTGCAAAACTTAATCGTATATTGCCATGAGCTAAAATCTTTGCAGCGTATTCTTCAATAAAAAAAAGCCTCCTGAAAAAGAGGCTTTTTTATTCATCTTGTAAAGCTGTAATTACTCAGCTTCGCTATGTCCTTGTACCTGTTTCAACAAATGTTTCTCTAAGTAGTGAATATCCATAGCCTGTTCTGCAAAGTTCTTATCTTCAAGGATGAGATCTTTGTGTAGCGGAATATTGGTTTTGATTCCAGTTAAGATCATTTCATCTAAGGCTTGTTTCATACGAGCCAAAGCGGTTTCGCGATCTTTACCATGTGCGATTAATTTAGCAATCATCGAATCATAGTAAGGTGGAATGCTATAACCTGGATAGATATGAGAATCTAAACGGATGCCTGCACCACCTGGTGTGTAGAATTGCTCGATTTTACCTGGTGATGGGAGGAAGGTGGTTGGATCTTCTGCATTAATACGGCATTCAATTGCATGACCGTGTACTTTGATTTGATCTTGTTCTAGATTTAAACCAAGACCAGCGGCTACACGAAGCTGTTGTTCAATAATATCGACACCCGTTACCATTTCTGTCACAGGATGTTCTACTTGAACACGTGTATTCATCTCAATAAAGAAGAACTCACCATCTTCAAATAAGAATTCGAACGTGCCTGCGCCACGATACTGCATTAATTCGCATGCTTTTACGCAAGCTGCTAAAATTTCAGCACGAGCTTCTTCTGGAAGGTTCGGAGCAGGAGCTTCCTCAAGAACTTTTTGATGACGACGTTGTAATGAACAGTCACGATCATATAAATGTACGGCGTGACCATTACCATCGCCAATCACCTGTACTTCAACATGGCGTGGCTTTTGAAGGAAACGTTCCATGTAAACCGTATCATCACCGAACCACATTTCAGCATCACGTTGAGCTGCTTGTACAGACTCCAACAGTGTATCAACACGTTCAACAATTCGCATACCGCGACCGCCACCACCAGCAGCAGCTTTAACGATAAGTGGGAAGCCAATCTCTTTTGCTTCGGCCAAGGCATTGTTTGGTGTTACAGCATGAGCTGAACCTGGAACGGTTGGTACACCAGCTTTACGCATCGCCATAATCGCTGACACTTTATTCCCCATAAGGCGAATATGTTCAGGACGTGGACCAATAAAGATAAAACCAGAACTTTCTACAATCTCAGCAAATTCAGCATTTTCTGATAAAAAGCCATAACCTGGATGAATTGCATCTGCACCAGTCACTTCCGCTGCTGTAATAATTGCAGGAATATTTAGATAACTTTCGCTACTTGCACCAGGACCAATACAAACGGCTTCATCAACAAAGCGTAAATGCATGAGATCTTTATCGGCATCCGAGTAGATACCGACTGTTTTAATACCGAGTGTTTTGCAAGCACGTGTAATACGCAGTGCAATTTCACCTCGGTTGGCAATGAGAACTTTTTGCAACATACCAACCCCCAACGATTACGCGCGGTAGCGGAATAAAGGTTGACCGAATTGGATTACATCACCATTTTTAACTAAAATTTCTTCAATCACACCACTTTGAGTTGCCTCAATTGGGTTCATGATTTTCATTGCTTCAATAATTCCAAGCGTTTCGCCTGCTGAAACAGTTTGTCCTACATTTACAAATGGTGCTTCGCCTGGACTTGGTGCAGCATAGAACACGCCAACCATTGGTGAGGTTTCAACAGCACCACGAGAAGCTGGTTTCACAACTGGAGCTTCTGGCGCAGCAGATTGTATTGGTGCAACACCAGCGGCTACGATAGGATTACGACGCGCTAAAGCAATGGATTGATCACCTTCTTTTACTTCAATAGATTGAAGATCCGATTCAATCATTAAGTCGATGAGCTTTTTAATTTTGCGAATATCCATGAATTCGTATTCCTAAGGTTAAAGATGTGTAGAAGTTTGAATTTTTTGCACGGCATGAGTTAATGCAAATGAATAACCCTGTGCGCCTAGTCCACAAATGACACCGACAGCTTTATCTGAGAGATAAGAGTGGTGTCTAAATGCTTCACGTGCGTGAACATTTGAAAGGTGAACTTCAATAAATGGGATCGCAACACCTAATAGGGCATCACGTACTGCTACTGAGGTGTGGGTCAGTGCAGCAGGATTGATGATGATAAATTTTATACCATCAATTTGGGCTTGATGAATTCGGTCGACAATGGCACCTTCCCAATTGCTTTGGAAGGTTTCAAGTTGAATTGAACTTTCTTGAGCTTGCTGTATGAGTTGATGATTGATATCGTCTAAAGTTAAATGTCCGTAAACTTCAGGTTCTCGCTTTCCTAGCAAATTTAAATTTGGTCCATGTATGACCAAAATGGTCGAACTCATGAAGACAGCTCCAATATGAAAGTTGCAATATAACCTTGCGAGATGTCTGCAAAGTTTGCATATTATGGCATGTTTTTAAGCTTTTCATTTATATTTTGTTTCAAAAATAGCAAAAAAACAATGTCGTCAATGAGCTGTATTTTGAGAATTTTGCAGTCAATTGGCAATGTTAAAAAATTACATTTTTCTTTTAATTCTTCGAGTCTGCTATTTTAAACCGAATTGACCAAAAGTATTCATTTGTTTTGTGTAACCGCCATATGTGAGTCATCAATATTCAGCATTTCTGACCATGAGGTGGTATAGCGTGGAGAGTGGTGCAATTGCTTCATTTTCCATTGTTGTTGATTGGTATGATAGCCCACTTGAATACAATGCTTTCCAAAGCGGTTTTTCATAGCGCCAATTGTTGTCATGAGTGAATCTCGCTGCTGGATTAAATCATGAGGCTGCCAAAGGTCGTGTGTATGTGTTTTTTTAGCACTCAAAGCAGAAAACATGACGGAAACTTTTACATAACGTATATTTTCTTTAAATAAAACATCAATTTGCTGTTGTGCTGCATGCGTCAGGATTAATAAATCATCCGTCGGATATTCCAAACCAATTACATGAGAATGTGATTTCTTGAATGGTTTTACTGGAATTTTTTCATAAAGAGACACATGGACACAGGCGCATAATTGTTCTTGCTTGGTTAAACGCTCATGAGCCCGACTTAAATGAAAAATCATGGCTTGCTTGATTAATGCTTTATCCTTTAATGCTGATGCAAAACTTCGTGATGCTAAGATTCGTTTAGACGGTAAATCAGGATCTTCTAGTGAAATACAGGACTGACCTTTTAGCTCACGAATGGTACGCCCCATGAGCACTGAAAACTGCTTCATCAAATAGTGTTCATTGGCAAAAGTTAAGTCATAGCAATTATAAATACCGTAACTTTCAAGTTGTTTACTAATTTTTCGACCTACGCCCCAAATTTCCGATGCTGAGGTTTCTATAAGTAATTGATCAAAACTGCATGGATCCAAATCCAATAAAGAACACACTCGGTTAAAACCAGAACGTTTTTTGGCAAAGTGATTGGCGAGTTTAGCTTGTGTTTTACTGTAACCAATCCCGATACAACAAGGTAAACCGATCCATTGTTGAATACGGTCGACTAATTCTCGACAAAATTTTTCTAAATCAAAAAGACTTTGATAATGTGTTAGACGAATAAAACATTCATCAATTGAATAGGGCTCTAGATCTGAATCTGCATGAAAGTGTTGCTCTAAAATAGTGAAAAAACGACTAGACATATCGCCGTAGAGGGCATAGTTGCTTGAGAATACTTTAACACCAGCTTTAAGCATATCTTTTTCAATTTCATACCATGGCACGGCCATGCCAATATTGAGAGCTTTCGCTTCCTCACTACGGGATACGACACAACCATCGTTATTACTTAAAACAACGACCGGTTGACCATTTAAACTTGGATTAAATACACGCTCACAACTGACATAGCAGTTATTAATATCAATGAGCGCAAAAATCTCTTGATGATAAATATTTTGCATAGGAGTAGGGTGAACTGCTTAGATCAATTTATTTCAGTTTTTTTAAAATACAAGTCACTACACCCCAGACCATGATTTGTTCTTCGCTACGAGGATAGATGTCAGGGTAGTCTGGATTCTCGGCTTTTAACCATAAAAGGATCGTTCTATCATTTTGTTTTTCTAACATTAATCTTTTTACTGTGAATTCATTATTAATCAGCGCCAAGACGATATCACCATGTTCTGCATTCAAACTCCGGTCAATCAAGATTTGATCACCAACTTCAATCCCTGCATTTTTCATTGATAACGAATTTACGCGTAGTATAAAAGTAGAAGCTACGTTGTGAACCAAGTATTCATTTAGATCAATATGTCCTTCTACATAATCTTGTGCTGGGGAAGGGAAGCCTGCTGCCACAGATTCAATAGGATAGGCGATTTTTAAACGTGTTCTAAATTGGATTGGTGAAATTTCAATTTGTTGATTGAAATCATCTTCAGGTCGTATTTTTAACCATTCTTTAATTTGAATCACTTTTGATTCAGGAACACGCATTACTACTGTTTTTTCTGAAAACTGTGATTTTCGACCTGCATTGGCACGTTTACCACCATGTAGAGAAGCGGTATTTGTTGCTGAAATATTTGAATTGCTGCTCATATGAAATTCCCCCCATTTAATCTTGAATATGTAACAAAATCAAGATAGCAAAAAAACATTGTAAAAACAGATTGTTTCGTCGGATTGATTGTGCTTATACGACACTATGCTTAAAATTAGGTCTGAATTTATGATGAAAATGGAATCATCCATGTTGCAAGATTTTATTGAAGAGCAAAAATTAGTCTGTGAGGAGTTTGATTCTGCTTACATCAAAGTGAATGAAGATGATGTTGTTGCTGTGGCTAAGCATACTTTAGATCAAGAGCCAATCGTCGGTTTGCGTAATAAGCCTGAACCAGGTGAGAAAGTGGCATGGTTTATTTATGGTGGTGAATTAGGCGAGGGCGAAGATTTTTTTGAGACGATGACGGTGAAAGAGCTTGAAGAAATTTTACCCGATGCCATTCCATTTCTTGCATTGGAAACAGGTTTCCGTTTTATGATTGATCGAGATGATTATGAGGATGTTTGGAAAGCTGAGCCTGATTTAGGAATCTAATGCGCATGTTATGGGTGAGGTTGATTTTTTTAGGTTTAAGTTTTTTTATATCACAACAGGTTGTAGCGAATGATTTGATTGATGCACAACAAGTGTCGTATCAGCAAAAACTGGATCATGAAATGCTGCTGATCGAACAAACCAAGCAGATTTTAGATGATGAACACAGTACAGCCACAGCGATGGAGCAACAACTTGCTTTATGTGGAAGGTTAAAGGCCTATCAAAACATTGTTGGTTTAGCAGACGAGTTTATTCAAGTTGAACAAGCACATGTAATGAAACGTATTGCGCAATTTTATTTAAATCAACAATCTACGAGTTTTCAACAATCGGGCATGACAATTGATGATTGGTGTAGCGCAAACTAGCAAATTTGTCAGATATTGATATGAATTTGGACTGAATTGATAACTCGAACTTTATTATAATTTTTTGCGTTGAGTTGACGTATTCCAATTTCCCTGATTGACACGCGACATCTTAACCATCATTAGTCTAGGTGATGTCTAAACCCGCTGAATAGCGGGTTTTTTAATGTCTATTTCACTGATTAATTCATTTTTTAAAGCTACGAACTGACTCGATATGCTATGTAAATCAAAAAGTAGTTTTGGTTTACAAACAATTGGCAGGCTTTGGTATTCCGGCTAATCGACTTAGATGGCGAGCAACTAGGCCTGTTTTAAACTTTTCTTGCAATACTGCATTATCAATGTCAGCGCTGACGTGTTTCATTAAAAATTTGATTAAGGGACGAGTTGCAGGAGAATGACCAAATTGAGCGTAGAACTGACGCACCGCATGCAATACTTCGAAATGCCAAGCTGTTAGCTCAAGCTCGAGCGTATTCGCGAGTACTTGCGCTACATTTTCATTCCAAATGGTATAGTCAACTAAATGACCATCTTGATCGAGTTCAAGGGATAATTCAGTGGTCATGGTAAAACCTAAGTCAATAAATTTGTTTTATTTAAGGCTAATACAGCGTGTAAAGCCCAGAATGATATCTGCAAAAGTGGTGTAATCAATCACTTCAATTTGAAAATACTCGCCGTTCAATAGATGCGAAGGTAATAACTCAGCATCTCGATCTAAAACGTAGACCTTGTTTTGAATCGTAAGTACAGATGGTGTAAACAATGCCAACACCGCATCCCCCATAAGCACTAAAGCATCATTGGTATCCAGTGTTTTTTGAACCTGTTGAATACAATGTTCAGTATTTGCAAATTGAGATTGTATTAAATAAAGCGTTTTATCGGTCATATGAGTTACCAATACAGCACATGGTCAAAGCTTTGAATTAACTCTTTATTAAATTCAATAAATTTAATTTCATGCGTAGTATGTTGAACAAAGGGATTATCTTGTTGATTTGATTCAACCAAAATAGGGCTTAGATCATAAAACTCAAAGCTATCGACGAGGTTGGAAGCCAGTTTAAACGCATGTTTAATGGGTTCGAAGCTTAATTCGGAACGGAGTAAACTTAAGGCTGCGCCTTGCAATAAAACTTTTACTTCAGCGCCAAAAGTTGCTAAAACCATGGTTGCAGAAAGGCTCTCATGAACTTGTAGCGAGTTGAGATTTGATTGGGTTAATATAACCAGTACAGATTTCACACAATTTACCTTTCAATTGCAACAATCAATGAAAAATGAATAATTTAGAATTGAACTAGACGTGCTGAAGATGAGACAGCATCTGCCAATTCACCGAGTCCTACCAGCTGAAAACCTTCAGCCAGATTATGGGACTCAATGTGATGGCGTTGAGCATTTTCAGCATCAGTGATTCCACGTGCTAGGGCAGCACTTACGCAAACAGGAAGTTTGATATTTAATTTTTGCCACTCTTGTGTGAGACTTCTTTGATCATCTGGCGACCACTGTAAGTTGTTTGCAACTTGAACGCCGTCTTGATAAAAGAAAACTCGAAAAATTTCGCCTTTCGCTTGCAATGATTGTGCGAGTCCTAATGCATGCCAAGCATGGATTGAGCTAGGTGCCGAGGTAATTAGTAATAACATACTCATTTAAAACTTCGCATAGGGTGATCAAACTGAAAATAGCTTGTTCAGGCTTTTAAACAAAAAGGTAGTATACAATGATTTTAGTGACAGGTGGATTAGGCTTTATAGGTTCACACGTTGTTTTAAGCTTATTGGCACATGGTCAAGAAGTCGTCATTGTAGATAATCTTGCCAATGCGAATTTACAAACACTTGAACGTCTTGAATACATTTCTGGAATGTATGTACCTTTTGTAAAGCTAGATGTTAGAAATACGCCTGCTCTGAATAAAGTTTTTGAGCAGTACTCAATCCGTGCTGTTATACATACTGCAGGATTTAAGTCTTTAGAGGAGTCTCGCTTAAAACCGCTTGAATATTATAATGATAATGTCAGTTGCATTATGAGTCTGATGCGTGCAATGCAACGAACTGGTGTACGAACATTATTGCATCTTTCAAGTATGGCGGTTTATGGCACTTCGAGTTTGAATCTAAATGAAGAACATCCTCTCAATTTTGCCAATCCAAACCCTTATATTAAATCCCAGCAAATGATTGAAGAGATCATCCGTGATACCTCTAAAACGGACGAAGAATGGAGTATTGCGATCCTGAGACTAGCAAATGTAGCTGGTGCTTTTGAACATGGAGTTTTGGGTGAAGTGGTTGCCCCTTTACCTAAAAATATTTTGCCTTTGGTGTTACAAGTCGCAGCCATGCAGCGCGATTCCATTCAATTACAAAAGAATGCCAAGACAAAAGACCAAACGGTTGAACGAAGTTTTGTGCATGTCATTGATGTGTGTGAGGCAGTCATTGCAACTTTAAAGTGGTTATTTAATCAAAGATCAACGTGCGAAGCATTTGATATCGCAGGTCAGCCAACTTCAATTCAAAACTTGATTAATACGGTAGAAAAAGTGACTGAAACAAAAATTCGAATTGAGGAAACTGATTATGTTTTCCAAGAATTAGATCAAATTGGTTCGAATAGTTTAAAAGCATTTGAATTATTGAAATGGAAAGCACATCGATCACTAGAACAAATGATTGAAGATCAATGGCGATACTATCAAAGCACCTTTAATAATTAAAATGATAATCATTTACATTTATGGTTTTTTTGATTAGCATCAAATCAACGGTGGATGAATCCGAATCAAACATGATTCTTCCAAGAAATAGCGAAATATTTGAGGCTGATATGCAAACACGTATAGAACACGACACGATGGGTGATGTAGAAGTACCAAGTGATGCGATGTGGGGGGCTCAAACCCAGCGCAGTTTGCAAAATTTCAAAATTGGTGGTGAGCGACTTCCTCGTGCGATGATCCGTGGTATGGGGCTGGTCAAAAAAGCGGCTGCACTTACTAATGCTGAGTTAAATCAGATTCCTGCTGAATTGGCGAATTATATTGTGGGTGCTGCAGAAGAAGTGATTACGGGGCAATGGGACAGTCAATTTCCATTAGTAGTATGGCAAACAGGTTCTGGTACTCAAAGTAATATGAACTGTAATGAAGTCATTGCAAATATTGCGAATCAAAAACTGGGTAATCCGCTTGGAGCACAGAAACCCGTTCATCCAAATGATCATGTTAATCGAGCTCAATCTACAAATGATTCGTTTCCAACAGCGATTCATGTCGCTGCTAGTTTACAGATCAATGAGTTACTGATTCCAGCAGTTCAAGCTTTACGTGAAACTTTACATCAGAAGTCTCAAGAATTTTCAAATATCGTTAAGATTGGGCGTACACATTTACAAGATGCAACGCCGTTAACTTTAGGCCAGGAATTCAGTGGTTACGTATCCCAACTCGATCATGGATTAAAGCGTCTAGAGCAAGCTTTAGAAGGGTTATATGAATTGCCATTAGGTGGTACAGCTGTCGGTACAGGTCTAAATGCTCATCCTGATTATGCTATAAATGCAGCAAAAAAAATGGCTGAGCTTACGGGTTTACCTTTTGTGACTGCACCAAATAAGTTTGAAGCACTAGCAGGACGTGATGCTGCAGTATTTGCTTCTGGCGCACTGAAAACACTTGCTGCGAGTTTAAATAAGATTGCCAATGATATTCGTTGGTTAGCGAGTGGTCCTCGTTGTGGTTTTGGGGAGATTCGTATTCCTGAAAATGAACCAGGTTCGAGTATTATGCCAGGTAAGGTGAATCCTACTCAAAGTGAAGCTATGACGATGGTTGTTGCGCAGGTTTTGGGTAATGACACGACAATTAATATCGCTGGTGCTTCAGGTAATTTTGAACTAAATGTTTTTATGCCGGTTATTGCTTATAATTTACTGCAATCAATTCAACTGCTAGGTGATGCATGTAATAGCTTTAATGAGCATTGTGCTGTGGGGATTGAGCCAAACCAAGATAAGATCGATTATTTCTTGCATAATTCGTTGATGCTAGTGACTGCATTGAATCCTGTGATTGGTTATGAAAACGCGGCAAAAGTTGCTAAGACAGCATATAAGGAAGGAAAGACTCTGAAACAAGTTGCTGTAGAGCTGAATTTAGTCACAGCTGAGCAGTTTGATGAAGTCGTTGTACCTGAGAATATGGTTTCACCTAATGTGAAGTGATTTTGATTTGGTGAATTTTATGATTTGAATGTTGATAACATATATTGACAAGCAACTGTCTTTAATATATTGACCAATTATTCATTTCAGAATACTATTTATATAACGACCTTTCATACGTCACTTAAGGCTTTTACAAAGGAGACAATCATGAATAATTATAAAGCTCGTCTAATCCTTGAAGAAGGCTATGGATTAGGTTGAGACTCATTTAAATTTGTGTAATAAAAAAGCATCCATTAGGGTGCTTTATTTTTGAGTAAAATAAAATTGAATTACTTTGGCTTTGTTGCACAAAGACTTCATAACTATATGATTTTAAAGGTTTTGATTATTTTTTGATCCAAAATTAAATTTATTTAAATCAGATGCTTACATATTTATGCAACAAAGCCAATTACTTTTATACTTATCTTCTGATAATTCCATATGTCACTGTAATTGCTTATTTTTATATTTATCGTAGAGATAATTTCTTTATTAAGATTAGAAGTAGTAATCAACTCCTTCTCATCTTAATTTTATTAGGTATCACGTTTTTAGAAATATTAATTTGGAAAAGTTTTTTTGAAGATTATAAATTTCTAAATTTTGATATAGAAAATACAGATGGGCAGTTTAAAACGACAGCATTAGTTACGGTTTTAGCAGCTATAGCTGCCGTTTTTGGTTGGATTTTTACTTCAAGGGTGCAAATTATAAACACTATAAGAAGTCATTCAGTACAAGTATTGATGAATAGTAGGAATTCTACTGCGTATATTGCTAAGGTTGATATTGCAACCAAAATAAGAAGGAATTTGGGGAAGGATCAAAACGTAGAGTCAAAAGATAAAGTGCAATTGACTAGAGAAAAATTTAATTCATTGGAAGATGAGGAAAAATCGGCTGTAACATATTTATTAAATTTTTTGGAATTTGTAGCAATTGGAATCAGACATAACAACTTAGATGAAGGCTTAATAAAAAGTAGTTTCAAATCAATACTTAAAGCTAATTACAATCTCTTCCAACCTGTAATTGAATATTTAAGAGAGATTGATAGTCCTAAAATTTACAATCAACTCGAAATTTTGCATAAAAGGTGGGAAGAGAACAAAAAACCAGAATGTATCAATTGTAAGCAAGGTATTGATGATGAAGTTCAGAATAGAAAGAAACATAAATTTAATAATCTTCGGAACATTACATTAACAATTTTAACGGGCTCAGGGTGGCTAATAATGATAGCTATCATGAGATTAATAGAGAAATTAACGAAATATTCAACAGAGGAAGATTTATTATGCGATAACTGCAAAACATTAAAAAAATAAGTAAAAACTTCATCACATAGTCATGTAATTATTATGAGATTGATTAACTCGTCACAATTGTTAAAATACACATTGCTTTTAATTGCTGTTGTATCAAAGTTCTTATCTTAGACTTAAGACAGCCAATCTACGGAAATTTTCAATGCTCGATATATATTTAACAGATGTTCAAAAAAAATTTCAATTTCAAGATTATCCAGGTGAACATCCTGTTAAATTTATTCTTAACTTTAAAAAAATCTTCCCAAGTATTATGGAATTACTACTTCCTGTTCTACCTAAAGATGAAAATCTAGAAGACATGACATGGGAATCAACAACAAAAGATTTTGAAACTTTCAAACTGCTACTGACAGGTTGGGGTGTGATTGAACTGCGTCTGAATGCCATTACACAATTCAAAAATCGTGAATTTGCAGATCAGCTAGTAAAAACTGCTCAACAAAAAAGAGCGAAGTTTTCTAAAGAACAACCTAAGCTCAGTACGGTAGATTTAGACTATTTGTTCATGCATGAAGTTCATACGGCGATTGATGCTGAATTAGTGGAGTTAGGTGAAAAATTCTATTTGCCAACCTTACGCTCCCTATGGAAAAACCAAGTATCGGCTCAGGTTCTTGAAGCTAAATTTTAAGCTTACATATGCCAAGAAAAGCCCTCTATCATGGAGGGCTTTTTACTATTGGGTAAAAAAAATACGAATAAAATCAAATCTTCGAATTAGGGTTCAAAATGGATAAATGTTGGTCTGATAAATGCTTAATGTAACACTACAACATATTTGATTTGTTGAATATTTAATCTTTGGTTAAGTATTTCTAATGAATTAAAGGTCAGAATATCGTATTTCCCCGAGGAAATACCAAAGGATTTCAGAAAATGTCGAATCAATTTTTAGATTTAGTTAAAAAACGCCGTACGATTTATGCTTTAGGAAAAGCAGTTGAACAATCTCCTGAGTACTTAACAGATCTTATTCAGAATGCGATTAAACAAAGCCCATCATCTTTTAACTCTCAATCTTCACGTGCGGTGATTTTATTTAACGCTGAACATGAAAAATTTTGGGGCTTTGTGAAAGAGAAGCTAAAGTCATATGCAAAGGACGAGGCGAGTGCTGCAAAAACTTCTGCAAAAATGGATAGCTTTGCTGCAGGCGTAGGCACTGTATTATTTTTCGAAGAAATGGATACGATCACTGACTTACAAGAGAAATATCCTTCGTATGCGGAAAACTTTCCAATTTGGGCGGAACATTCAACAGCAATGGCACAGTTTACGGTTTGGACAGCTTTGCATACAGAAGGTTTAGGTGCAAACCTTCAACATTATAATCCGATTGTAGATGATCAAGTCCAAACTGAATGGGCTATACCAGCTTCGTGGAAACTAAGCGCACAATTGGTATTTGGATCTAAAGAAGGTGAAGCTTTCGATAAAGGCTATATTGACGACGCCACACGTTTTAAAGTGTTTAAATAAAATATGGAAAAGCACTCATTGGAGTGCTTTTTTAAACCCATAAATAGCCTAAGCAATATTCATATTTCGAACTTTTTTCCCATGTAATACATAATATAAGACAATGCAAAATAACGTCCCAATAGCACTATATAAATAGAGTTGTTGGTAACTGATCAAATCTAAAGCTAAACCTAAGAAATAAGGACCGAATCCCAAACCTGCATCTAAAAAGATAAAGTAAGTTGAGGTTGCAAATCCCATTCGTTCCAAACTAGTACTTTTCACTGCAATCGTTTGGCAAATTGACTGGATATTACCGTAGCCTAAACCTAATAATCCTGCGCAAATCAACAAAAGGCCCGAACTGTTAGCTTGGCTCAACAAGAAGAATGCAAGTGCCATAATGAGAAAGGCCGGATACATAATTATATTTTCGCCTTTCTTATCCATCAGTGGTCCCGTAATAGGACGAGAGAGCAGAATCGTCAACGCATAAATGAGAAAGAAAAATGATGCTGCTTCAACCAGATCAATTTCTTTGGCATAAAAATTAATAAACGATAGAACACCAGAGTAAAAGAGGGAGCTTACCAACATGATCAGAGCAATGGGTAAGGCGCTCTTTTCAATATATTGAGATAGAAAACTATTTTGTGTATGAATCTGATCAGGTATAGAAGGAACCTGATGCACTTGAGGAACTTGAATAAATAATGCTGTAATTAAACATAAAACTGCAAGGATTGAAGATAGGGCAAAAATAATGTTGTAACTGACATGAAGCATTAGCCAGATTGCCAAAAATGGTCCAATTGCAGTTCCTAAAGTACTACTCATACTGTAGTAACCTATACCTTCACCACGACGGGTTGCGGGAATAATTTGAGCGATAATTGTGCCAAATACGGTGGAGGCAACCCCCATCATAAAGCCATGCAAGAATCGAACGATTAATAAAGTTCCAACCTCTAAATGGAGAAAATAAAAGCCTGAAAATATGAGAAATCCAGTGAGTCCGACCAGCATGGTGACTTTAGAACCGAATTTAACGAGGAATTTAGCCACCAATAAACGACCAATCAGTGTACCCACAATAAAAAGTCCTGATACTAAACCAGCCTGCGCCGTCGTCGCTCCAAGTTCTGCTATCGAAAATCCCACAATGACAATGACGAGAAGATAAAAAGTCAGTACCAATTGAAAGTTAATTAAACTGACCAAAATAAAGTTACGTGTCCAAAGAGGCTGATTAACTTGATTTGAGGAAGTACTCATAACTCCTCCACGATATTTAAGCTTTTATCACGCTCTAAAATAGACAAAAACAGTTGAAGTGTCTCAGCACTTTGAGCAATGTCTTCAGGATTTACTTGATTCAAAAACTGTTGTTCAAATTGATCAATCTGAATTGTACAAATTTGATAAAGATCTCTACCTTTTTCGGTTAATTGAATTAATTTTTGGCGTTTATCAGATGATTCTAAAAACTGAATAACATCTAATTTATGTAAAGTATTAATGCGTTTTGCAATTGATGGTTTAGAAACATTGAGTTCATGAGCCAAATCAATTGAAGTGATGGAGTCATGATCATAGATATGATAAATCAACTGCCACATTGAATAGTTCAGTTGGTATTGAGCCAAGATATCATTTAAACGGTCACTAAAGAGTCGCGCACTTCGCAGTAATACGACACGGAATTTGAGAGAGTTTTGCATATAGTTAACCAAGCTAACTAGTTTGTTGGCTTGAATTTACGCTCAATTATTAGACGAATCAAGCGTAATGCACTTATTGATAATCAGGGTACTGAAAATATTAGCTTTTTTGTTTTCTAAAAGTACTTGGTCGAATAGGACGGGTCCCGCGCCAGAGACCTCGTTTATTGCGTTTTGCACTATCTTGTAGCGAGATCATATATTTTAATTGCTTTGGATCACGTATGTATTCTTCGTAAACCCACGCACCACCACGCCTCACTAATTCTTCATTCATATTCTTGCGATAGCGGTAGACCACACCCACGCAACGTCCATAACGATCAATATCCGTGATTTTTACACGAACAATTTTACCTTGAACCATTTTCTTAACTAAGCGTTGGGATTCAAGCCCGTAACTTTGATTAGATTCAGGCGCATCTACAAAAGCAAAGCGTAATTTAGTTTTAGAACGTCTTAGATTCAAACGATGGCAGGAGAGAGTGTCACCATCACTCACCGCTGTAACACGGCACCAATAAGTTTTTCCTTTTTTAAAAGGTTTAAATACTTGAAGAAGATAAATTCTTACTTGTCTAAAAATGATAAGAAGTAATAAGCATAAAATCGCACCTAGCCCAATAAGCCATGATGCAGGGAGTTGATCAAACATAGAAAACACAAGAAAAAACAAGCCTTAATATGATAAATCAACTCGAAGTGAGTGTTTGATTCAATATTGAACAGATGGTATTTACCACATATTTTCAAGAAAATAGCCTAAGTTTCATCTTCTATCACCGCTACAAATAGCCTAAGCATAAATTTTATTAATTTCTGAAATTAAATACTGAAACTTTTGATGCGATGCTAATTGTGAATTCCAATAAATTCCCATTTTCATTAAAGGCAGTTCAATAGGGAGTTCAGAAATTTTTAAATCTTGAGGTAATTTCAAATTTTTTAAAATACTAAAAGGTAAGGTTAGCAATGTGTCAGGATACTCCTTCAAAATTTGTAGTGCTGTTGAATAGTGTTGACAGCGTAAAAAAATATCACGTTGAATATTCAACTTTTTAAAATGTAAATCTTCAATAAGCACACCAGAATGCCTTGATGAAACACCAATATGTTGGGCATGTTTATATTGTTCTAAATTTTCGATGGTTGTCAAACCACATATGACAAAGCGATCATTCACTAAAGGGGTAAAATAAATTTTCTCATCAACTTTCTGTTGAAGATCGACCACTAAATCAAGTTGCTGTGATAATAAATCTTTTGCCCAGTTAGTTCGATCTAACTTGATACTTTGAAACCGTGTCGCCAGTCCAAGATCACGAAAATGACGAATTAACTGCGGAAAAATCAAAGGCTCAATTTCATCATGAATTGCTATACGAATAGATTGAATCGTCAGTGGATCAAAAGATATATGATGAGTCGAGATATGCTGAATTGCGATTAATGTTTCTTTTATTCGTGGATAAATTTGATGTGAAAAGGGCGTCGCAACCATCTTTATACCACTTCGGATAAAAAGATCATCTTTCAATTGTAATCTTAATCGCTGTAAAGCGTGACTAGCTGCAGATTGTGTAATACACATCAAATTTGCGGCTTTGCTGATACTTTGATGTTCGTATATCGCAATAAATAATGGATATAGATTGATATCAATGTGTGAAAAAGCGCTCAGATCCACAGATTCCTGATGAATTCTATTCATAAAGTAATATTTAAATAAATCATTTTATTCATAGTAGATTTCAAGCTATGTTGATGTAAAGCGTGATGAGAATATAGTTTGAGGGATTAATGTTTGAATTAACGGAAAAAGCTAAACACTTTTACGATTTAGCACAACGCTTTATTCAAGACGAAATAGAGCCTATAGAACAAGAATTTTGGCATAAAGTTCATCAATTAAATCCAAGTGATGATTGGACATCATGGACGTGGCCAGCAGAACTTGAAGTACTCAAACAAAAAGCTAAATCACAAAATCTGTGGAATCTTTTTTTACCAGACCCAGAATTTGGTCAAGGTTTAACAGTTCAAGAATATGCACACATTGCTGAGTTAACTGGCCGTAGTTTATTGGCTCCTACAGTTTTCAATTGTAATGCGCCAGATAGCGGTAATATGGAGTTAATTTGGCGCTATGGCTCAGAACAACAAAAAGAACAATGGTTAAAACCTCTCTTAGAAGGAAAAATTCGATCCGTATTTTGCATGACTGAACCAGAAGTTGCTTCTTCAGATGCAACGAACATGCAAGCTACTGCTGTAATTGAGGGAGACGAAATTGTTTTAAATGGACGCAAATGGTGGTCGTCGGGCTTAGGCGATCCTAATGCAAAACTCATTATATTTATGGCACATACACCAGACGCACATAAAGGTCGACATCAACAACATTCAATGGTTTTAGTTCCAGTTGAAACTGAGGGCGTAAAAATTGAAAGAATGTTACCTGTATTTGGTGATTATGATGCGCCACACGGTCATGGAGAGGTGACCTTTAATAATGTTCGTGTTCCAGTCACTCATATTATTGGTGGAGCAGGTCAAGGGTTTGAGATTGCACAGGGGCGACTTGGTCCAGGACGTATTCATCATTGCATGCGTTGTATCGGTGCTGCAGAGAAATCATTGGAATTAATGATTGATCGTGGAATGCAAAGAAAAGCATTCGGCAAGGAAATTTTGAAACTTGGTGGTAATTTGGAAAGAGTCGCGGAAGCGCGTGTTGCCATCGATCAAGCACGTCTCTTGACCTTATATGCGGCATATAAAATGGATAAACTGGGCAATATGGCTGCACTCACTGAAATCTCTGCAATTAAAGTCGTTGCACCTAGTGTTTTGGAAAAAGTTGTCGATATGGCAATGCAAATTCACGGCGGTGCAGGTTTATCTAGAGATACGCCATTGACAGGTTTTTTTGCACAAGCGCGTGCATTACGTTTGGCAGATGGGCCAGATGAGGTGCATAAAGGCATGATTGCAAAATTGGAACTTGCGAAACGTGGTTTTTCAACTCGTCATTCTCAATAAGATGCGTACTCGATTTAAGGAAGAAATATGTCAGTTATAGATACAGCAGGGCAAGTCAGACGTGGTGAAGAGCTCGATATCGTTTCAGTCACAACCTGGTTAAATCAAAATGGCGTGGAAGTGATTGAACCTGTAGAAGTTACACAATATTCTGGTGGAGCTTCGAACTGGACATACCGGCTCAAATATAGCAATGCAGATCTAATATTAAGAAGACCACCCGCAGGAACCAAAGCCAAATCTGCTCATGATATGGTTCGAGAACATAATGTTCAGAAAGCTTTAAAAGATCTATATCCAGTCGTACCCAAAATGCTGGCATTATGTCAGGATGAATCTGTACTCGGATGCGATTTTTATGTGATGCAGCGAATAGAGGGAATTATACCAAGGGCAAAGCTTCCACCAGAACTAAAACTCACTGAATTTGATGTGCATCAGCTTTGTATAAATGTTTTAGACAAATTGATTGAATTGCACCAAGTTCCTTATCAAGGAACAGCACTTGAAAAAATTGGAAAAGGTGAGGGTTACTGCCGTCGTCAGATCGAGGGTTGGGACAGTCGCTACGAAAAAGCCCATACTATCAATGTGCCGACCTTTATGTTTGTAAGAAATTGGCTTAAAGACAATATTCCTGAGGATTCAACCAACTGTATTATTCACAACGATTGGCGTTTTGATAATGTCATTTTGAATCCTCAACAGCCTACTGAGGTCATCGGGGTGTTGGATTGGGAAATGGCGACAATTGGTGATCCACTTATGGATTTAGGATCAGCCTTAGCATATTGGGTTGAAGAAAACGACAATATGATCTTTAAATCGACACGTCGACAACCTACACATCTTAAAGGTATGTTTACACGTAAAGAAGTTGTGGATTATTACCTAGAAAAAACAGGACTAAAGCCATCTAACTGGACGTTCTATGAAGTATTTGGGATCTTTAGATTAGCGGTTATAGCACAACAAATTTATTATCGTTATTACCATAAACAAACGGATAATCCTGCATTTAAGGATTTTTGGATTGTGATTCATGCATTACATATTCGTGCTTTAAAACTTATAGGTATACAAAAGCTTGAAGCGAATGAAATTGCAAAAACTTATCTCGCAAAATTACAGGATATTCTGCCAAGATGACGACAATATATTTGGTCAGACATGGTCAAGCTTCATTTGGTGCTGAAAGTTATGATCAGCTTTCTCAGAAAGGTGAAGTTCAAGCACGTGTGTTGGGACAATATTTTCAAAAGTTACTACAAGAGCGACCATATGTCATAGCTGGCTCGATGAAACGTCATCAGCAAACGGCGTATATCTCTTTGAATGAATGTTTTCCTGACAGTCAGATTGATATCGATCCACATTGGAACGAGTTCAATCATCAACAAGTGTTTGCAAAATATGAACCACGTTTTGCAGATCCTGCATTACTTAAAAAAGATGTTAGTCAAGCGGTAGATCCTCGTGCCTATTTAGGAAAAATTTTTGAAGGTGCAATTCAACGTTGGACTAAGGGGGATCATCATCATGATTATGATGAAAGCTGGCCTCAATTTCAGCAAAGAGTACTTCAAGGCTTGAACAAACTATGTATACAACTTGAAACAGAAAAATCTCGCTATGCCGTAGTTTATACGTCTGGTGGTGTGATATCTGTCGTTGCAGGGCATTTACTTGGTTTAAGTGCAGACAAAACTTTTGCATTGAACTGGGCAATCACTAATACCAGTTTTACCACCTTAAGATTAGTTGGTACCGAACCACAATTACTCAGTTTAAATGAACATCATTATTTAAAAGAACAGGATCGTGATTTGCTCACTTGGATTTGATCAAGGCTATATGCCATAGAGAGAAAATGGAATGAACAAAACTATATTAATTACAGGTGCAAGCTCAGGTATCGGTGCTGGGATGGCACAAGAGTTTGCAAAAAAAGGATATAACCTAGCGATCTGTGCTCGTCGTTTAGAAAGGTTGTATGCTTTAAAAGATGAAATAGAACAACGCTATCAGGTAAAAGTAAGTGCGAAGGTATTGGATGTCACGGATGATGAGCAAGTCTTCCGTGTATTTAAAGAGTTTAAAGATGAGCTAGGCACTATTGATCGAGTGATAGTCAATGCTGGTGTGGGCGAAGGACGTCGTATCGGTAAAGGTAATTTTGCGATTAATAAAGCAACAGTTGAAACTAATTTTATTTCTGCGATGGCACAATGTGAGGCTGCGGTCGAAATTTTTAGATCTCAAAATTCAGGACATTTAGTTGTAATATCATCGATGAGTGCTTTGCGTGGTATGCCAAAACATCTTACAGCTTATGCTGCCAGTAAAGCGGGAATTGCGCATTTAGCCGAAGGGATTCGAGCTGAACTTCTTGGAACACCAATTAAAGTTTCAACGATTTATCCTGGTTACATTCGAACTGAAATTAATGAAGGTGCTGGAAAATTACCTTTTGAGGTCGATCAAGCCACAGGATCACGACTATTAGCTGAAGCAATCGAAAAGCAACCAGTCAAAGCATATGTACCAAAGTGGCCATGGTTGCCATTGGGTTTTGCAATGAAGGTTTTACCGCTTCAGCTCGTCAATAAGTTGAGTTAAAAAAACGTCTTATAAATCCCACATTTAGTGGGATTTATTTTTAAAGAAATATTTCAAAGCATCCTGTATGACGATTTGCCAAACGGCATATGAATGTCCGCCTATATATTCTTGATAGTGAACATTGTGTCCCTGATCGATTAAATCCTGAGCGACAATCGGAGAGGTTTCTAGAATGCTTAAGCTATTATTTTGTCTCGAATATTCATAGCTATTGGCTGAAATATACCAATTGAGTTTCTTTGTATTGTCTAATGTTGAAGCTCTGATGAGTTTACTCATACCATTGATTGTATCGTTTGGATCAGATTTCCACCAAAATGAACCAGAAAGTGGCACGACGTGACTAATATCATTGGACGTTTTTAACGCCAAATAAGCAGAACTCAGACCACCTAAACTTGAACCCAATAAGACTGTTTTGTTGTGATCACGTTGGTAGGGCAAATATTGACTCATCCAAGGCAATAATTCTTCTTGAAAAAACTGTATGTATTCTGGATTGGGGCTAAGTTCTTTAGCACGTAATTGATCATTAGGATGTCCCACAAAAACAGCCTGTATAGGTGGGAGTTGCTGTTGTTGAACCAACTGATCTAATATCTGGGGAACTTTAACTAAATGCGCATATTGCTCACCATCAAAAAAAATCAGAGTGATATATGATTTTCCGACTTGAGGTGGAGTTGCATAAATCTGAATAAGACGATCATTTCCCAAAACTTTACTTTTCAACACGGAAGAAGTTAATTGTTTTTCACTTTTTTCAGCCATTTGAGTTGGATCAATAAAATTGGGCGCTCGACTGAGTTTTGCGATATTTTCATTCCTCAGCGTGGTATTCGTTTTTAAGGCAATGTTTTTAGAATCAAACCACTTATGAGGATTGAAAGGGTCGAGTTGTTGTACCTTTAAAATAGATCGACGCTGATCTCGTGATTCTTTTAAATTTGGGTTTAAATGTGGGCAGTAATTTGATAAATATCCATCGATATTCGGCGAATCCACAGCAAAACTATAACTTCCGATAAATCTTGAATCAACAATACTTTCTTTAAACCAAATATCAGTACCTTTAAGTCGAGTTAACCACTCATG
Organism: Acinetobacter sp. 24-47-62; assembly: GCF_056779765.1. Lineage (NCBI taxonomy): Bacteria > Pseudomonadati > Pseudomonadota > Gammaproteobacteria > Moraxellales > Moraxellaceae > Acinetobacter > Acinetobacter sp. 24-47-62. The sequence goes on along the minus strand of NZ_JBWYIN010000001.1, from coordinate 45,801 downwards.
ATCATTACTCGGACCACCTATTAATCGCACATTGTGTTTTGCACCACGATATAAATAAATGACACGTTGGTGTGTTTCATTAAAATGTTCAATTATTGGGGTTTGATTTTTACGAATTTCCGACCAAAATTGATCGAGGAGATGATTTTTTTGATCAGGATGCATCTGAATCTTGTTTTGGATTTGCTGAAGCGCCTTACTTTTGGGATCCATATCCTCACATGCAGGGGCATAAGGTTGAGTGCTGACTTGTAATGAATGATTTACAGATAGATCAGCACTTACTGCGGAACTCATTAACATCAATATAGAAAAAAATTTGATAGGATGATTCATGGATTTTAGCTTTGAATTAATCATTGTAAATGATAAGTATTTTCAATAATAAATAGCAATGAAAATATTAAAAAATCGTTTAAAATAGGAAATATCAAAACCTAAAATCAAATACATGTTTCTTAAATTAGCGACAATCGCACTCATTCCAGCTTTACTTGTGCAAGGTTACCAAGTCAAGAAAAATACACCTCGTTTAGCAGAAGCTTTGGGGGAAAGAAATGGTTTGGTTGGGAATGGCCCTCAAATATCAATTTTAATTTTAGGTGATTCAGCTGCTGCTGGTGTGGGTGTGCAATTTCAAGAAGATGCGTTAAGCGGAACATTATTACAGGAACTTAGAGATCATTTTCAAATTCGCTGGTCATTAATCGCAAAAACTGGAAATTGTACTTCAGATGTGATTCGAACTATACATGCTATTAATGACGATCAGTTTGATATTGTAGTAACTTCGATAGGGGTCAATGATGTAACACAGCTCATCTCACCGCAAAAATGGATCTGCCTACAAGAACAATTATATTCACTGATCGCTGAGAAATTTTCACCCAAGCTCATTATCGCGACTGGAGTTCCACCGATGAATGAGTTTACTGCATTACCAAATCCTTTAGCTTGGTTGTTTGGAAAATATGCCTATCAAATGAATGTTGAATTGGAAAATTGGATTGAACCACAACCAAAATTTGAATTGGTTAAATATGATTTGGATGAGTATAAACAACTCAATTTGAAGATGGCTGAGGATGGATTTCATCCAAGTAAAGAAATCTATCAGCTTTGGGCAAAAAAAATTAGTTCGATTATTCAAAATCACTTTAGATCGAAAAGTTAGACCGAAATTTGATATGACTGATATCGAAACACATCCACTTGAGCCATTTGTACCTCAACAAGCCAAATTGCTCATGCTTGGCAGTTTTCCTCCGCCGAAAGCAAGATGGAAAATGGATTTTTATTATCCGAATTTTCAAAATGATATGTGGAAAATATATGGGTTGATCTTTTTTCAAGACTCTCATTATTTTCTAGACCGTGAAAATAAACAATTCAAAGAGCAAATGCTGAAAGATTTTCTAAATGAGTTGGGCATTGCAATATTTGATACAGCCTATCAAATACGGCGTTTGAAAGACAATGCCTCAGATCAATTTCTAGAAATCGTTACACCGACAGATATGTTTCTATTGCTTAAAAAAATTCCATATTGTCGAGATATTATGACCACAGGTGATAAAGCAACTGAGACCTTATTAAAGTCAATGAATGCATCTGTACACACTAAAGTTAAAATGGGTACAGTCGTGGATCTGCAATTTGATAACAAAGATATCCGAATTCATCGTATGCCATCTTCTTCAAGAGCTTATCCTTTAGCTCTCGAAAAGAAAGCCGAATACTATCGTGAACTTTTCCAGTCAATTGGATTAATTTAACAACCTGTTAAAGTCAATCGAGATGCTTATTACACATCATAATCTACATAATCCCACAAGTTTAAACGTGATTTAATTTCTTTACGAATATGTGGAAGCATATTGAGTAGAGTACCATCAATCCATAAAGATAATGCTTGAGCAGATAATTCTTGTCCTTCTTCATCAACTAAGCGGGCACCCTTCACAATCACGAGCGTTTGTTCTGAGACAGAGGTTTCAATGCCTTTGAACAAAACTTGTAACTCATGACCATTGTCTAAAATTAACCAAGCCAATTCAATTTGAACATTATGGTTAGATTTTAATGTGATAGAACCTTCAACTAAGTCTTCATCAGTAAGGCAATCATAATCAACACTAATTTTAGCTAAATACCATTCATGCTGAGATAAATCTTCAAGTGATAAAAAAGGGGTGAGTATGTCGTTCAGATTATACTGTCGACTAAGATCAAAAAATTGCATGGGAGTAGAGTAGAACCAAGGGTTCAAAAAATAAAACGTGAATAATAATGCAATTTATCCTGATTGTACAAACCAGTCACAACAAAGAATTTACATCATCCATTCGATTGGGAGATAGGACAAAGACTTGAACATAAATCTCTGAAAACGAGTCGTTTCAGGGTCATGATCATGTATTAACTTTTCTTCACCTCGTTGTTCTTCCCATCTTAAGTTTTGATGGGCATCCAAATGTAGTTGATAGGCAACTTTGGGAAGATTTTCATCTAAAGATTGAGATATCTCTGTTTTAAAATCGGCTGACTCAATGATCAGTCCAAGTTCAGTATTCAAATACGCTGAACGTGGATCAAAATTGAATGTTCCAATAAAAACTTTATCATCTACAGTAAAAAATTTGGCATGAAGACGCGACGCATTTTTTCCTTTCGCAGGAATAACATTACCCGTCATAATTTCATACCAAGTCCGATCAGATCGTTCAATATAAGGTTTAAACTCGTAAAGTTTTACATCTGACCTTAAGAGTGGGGTTCGATATTTTTGATAAAATGCATGAACAATCGGGACATCATTTGCCAAATATGAGTTTGTTAAAACTCGAACTTTGACATTCCGCTCACTCAATTGTTTGAGGAAAGACTCACCATGATCAGTAGGAACAAAATAGGCAGACACCAAGTTTATTTCTTGAGCAGGTTTCCTCATAATGGATTTGAACTGATTAAACAGCAGTTCATGGGATTGAGCTTTCGCTCTGATTTTATTGGGGCTGTCTGCAACAAAATGAGCTTTAGACCAACGAATAGGATGTTTTTTTAAATTTTCTTCTAAAAAATGTTCTGCTTGATCAATACGTTTTTTAGTTTCAGCACCTTGAAAATTTTGCTTGGTTGAATAATGCGATCTTAAATACGCTAATTCTTTTTGAGACTCAGGAATTATTTGCTGAATATCATAACTCAGCTCATCATTCCAAAATTGGTGAAACACCGTGTTTGCAGCTGAAACTGATTGCCCTGCAAATAAAATATCCATATCCGCGAATTGAAAATTGTCACTGGCATCAAAATATTCATTACTGATATTACGCCCCCCAGTAACAGCAATCGCTCCGTCAGCAATAATCAGTTTGTTATGCATTCTATGATTGATTTTATTAAAGCGAAATACATAATCCAAAACTCTAAAGCTGCGAAATTTGTAGGGATTGAATAGCTTAATTTCGATATTGGGGTGTTCAGACAATGCACTTAAGGTCGAGTCTAATTGAGTGCCATTTTGATCATCAATTAACAGTCGAACCTTCACATTACGATCAGCTGCTTTAAGTAGGTCAGACAATAAATGCTGACCAATCACATCATTTTCCCAGATATAGTACTGTAAATCGATCGTATGTTGTGCTTCACGTATTAAATGAACACGTGAAGCCATACTCATAAAAGGATCATGAAGCGCTAAGAATGCAGTTAAACCTTGTTCAATATTGCGTTTTGTTTCTGGTGTATTGCTGAGCCAATGTGTGGTATGAGGTTGGATTGGGGCTTGTTTTATACTTGTATTCATCGCCAAATTACATCCAGTTAAAATAAAGAATGTGAGTAAACACAATATATATCGCAACATAAGCATCAAAGCTGTCGTTCCTAAATCTTATTGTTCAGTTGTATGGCTATAATATCATCAATCAAATAGTTGAATGTTTTTATCAAAAGCGGTTACTGTAACTTATCTGTTAAATCTTAATTTACAAAGGAAGTTTTCATCATGAAATCACGTGCAGCGGTGGCATTCGGTCCAGGTCAGCCATTACAAATTGTTGAATTAGATGTTGCTCCACCACAAGCTGGTGAAGTATTGGTGAAAATTACGCATACAGGTGTTTGTCATACTGATGCATTTACACTTTCTGGTGAAGACCCAGAGGGCGTATTCCCTGCGGTACTGGGTCACGAAGGTGCAGGTATTGTAGTTGAAGTTGGTGAAGGTGTAACCAGTGTAAAACCAGGTGATCATGTCATTCCACTTTATACTGCAGAATGTGGCGAATGTTTGTTCTGCAAATCAAATAAAACAAACTTATGTGTCTCTGTACGTGCCACTCAAGGTAAAGGTGTTATGCCTGATGGAACGACTCGATTCTCTTATAATGGCGAACCTATTTACCATTATATGGGATGTTCAACATTCAGTGAATACACAGTTGTTGCCGAAGTATCGTTAGCAAAAATTAATCCTGAAGCAAACCCTGAACACGTTTGTTTATTGGGTTGTGGCGTGACGACTGGTATTGGTGCGGTTCACAATACTGCAAAAGTACAGGAAGGTGATACTGTTGCTGTGTTCGGTTTAGGTGGTATTGGTTTAGCAGTTGTTCAAGGTGCTAAACAAGCCAAAGCTGGCCGGATTATTGTAGTGGATACCAATCCAGAAAAATTTAAATTGGCTGAACAGTTTGGTGCTACAGATTTCCTCAATCCTAAGGACTATGATCAACCTATTCAACAAGTCATTGTAGAGATGACTGGATGGGGGGTAGATCATTCATTCGAGTGTATCGGTAATACAAACGTGATGCGTTCAGCGCTTGAATGTGCACACCGCGGTTGGGGTCAATCTGTCATTATCGGTGTAGCTGGTGCTGGTCAAGAAATCTCAACTCGTCCATTCCAATTAGTAACTGGACGTAAATGGATGGGTACAGCATTTGGTGGTGTAAAAGGTCGTACTCAATTACCAAAAATGGTTGAAGATGCGATGAAGGGTGACATTCAGTTAGAACCTTTTGTTACTCATACTATGGCTCTAGAAGACATTAATAAAGCCTTTGACTTAATGCACGAAGGTAAATCAATCCGTACAGTTGTACATTTTTAATTGAGCAATAAAAAACGGGCGATATGCCCGTTTTTTTTGTTTTAAGCAGTAGCTTTCAAAACTTCTGCAATTGATTCAGCCACATAATCAATATTATTCAAGTTTAATCCTGCTGCGCACATACGGCCACTACGTACTAAATAAATACCATATTTATCTTTCAGAATATCCACTTGTTCACCAGTCAAACCTGTATAACTGAACATACCTTGTTGTTTTACTAGATAGCTAAAGTCACGTTCAGGCAGAGCCGCACTCAATTTAGCATTTAACAATTCACGCATTTTGATAATACGTTCACGCATTTCTTGTAATTCAGCTTGCCATTGAGCAGTTAGATCTGCGTTGTTTAACACGTTTTCAACCAACAATGCACCTGTGCTTGCTGGACTAGAATAAATACGGCGTACAGTGGCTTTTAATTGTCCAAGGACTTTTTGAGCAGTAGCTTGATCATCACAGACAAATGTTAAGCCGCCGACACGCTCACCGTACAGTGAGAAGATTTTTGAGAATGAATTACTCACAATGAAATTCATACCTGATTTATCTAAAGCACGAATAAGGTATGCATCTTCTTCAAGACCTTTACCGAAACCTTGATAAGCGATGTCAAGGAATGGAATAAGATCATTCGTCTTAAGTACTTCGATCACTTTATCCCATTCTGCTGGCGTTAAATCTGCACCAGTTGGGTTATGGCAACAAGGATGAAGCAAAACAATACTTTTTGCTTTTAGTGTTTTTAATTCCTCAATCATTGCTGGAACGTTAACGCCATTTGTTTCAGCATCAAAATAAGGATAGAAGTGAGACTGGATACCAGCGCCATTAAAAATTGCGATATGGTTATCCCAAGTTGGCTGACTTACCCAGATATCTGACTCAGGAAAATATTTTTTCAGAAAATCAGCACCGACTTTAAGTGCGCCTGAGCCACCAAGTGTTTGAATCGTGACAGCACGACCATCTTTACACGCTTGACTATCAGGACCTAAAACTAATGCTTGAGTCGCTTCGTTATAAGATTTCAAACCATCCATTGGTAAATAAAGTTTAACTTTATCGTTGCTTGGTTCAATATTTTTGTACGCAGCTTTGACCGCATTTAACTGAGGTACAATACTGTCTTCGTTATAATATAGACCAATACTCAAATTCACTTTTTGAATACGCTCATCTTTACTATATTCTTCCATGAGTGAAAGAATAGGGTCACCTGCATAAGCATCTACATGATGAAACATGGTCTAAATTTCCTAAAATGTTCAAAGTAAAAAGTTTAATCGGATAATATATATAATTTCCGCACGATCACAAGATCGAATTACAGGACTAATTTTTATAAAACTCAATACTTTTACTTATAACCGAATTTTTTTAATTGTCTTTAATGTGCTGAATTATATAAATAAAAATTAAATTAACACCAAAATACAAACTCAACTGTTAGAATTTGAATCACATTTTTTAAAGCTATTTGAGTATATACATGCGACTAAATGCTGAGATCACCAAATCAAATGCGAATCAACGTCAACCTGCTCTTGTTCTGATTCATGGTCTTTTTGGTAGTTTATCCAACCTAGGCATGCTCGCGAGAGCATTTCAGGAAACGCATGATGTCATCCAAATTGATTTGCGTAATCACGGTATATCACCTCATTCTGATCAAATGAGTTATCAACTTATGGCGCAAGATGTTATAGAAACTTTAGATGATATGAATGTGCAACAATTTCACGTCATTGGTCATTCAATGGGGGGGAAAGTTGCCATGCACTTAGCAAATTTTGTACCACATCGAGTAGTTAAATTGATTGTACTTGATATGGCACCCGTCGCTTATCAAAAATCTCATCATGATCAAATTTTCAAAGCTTTAGAAGAAGTTCAAAAAGGTCAAGTTGTTTCAAGAAAGGAGGCAACCGAGTTGATGCAGAAATATATTAATGAAATTGGCGTTATTCAATTTCTGCTCAAATCTTTCCGCAATGGACAGTGGCTGTTCAACTTAGATGCACTTAAACAACAATATTTTCAGATTTTGTCATGGGAACGTCTCAATCCACAATCGAATGAAACTTTGTTTTTAAAAGGACAATTATCCGATTATATTAATCTCAAGCGCGATAACGATCTTATTCGGTTCCAATATCCTAAAGCTAAATTTGTGACGATTGATGGCACTGGACATTGGTTACATGCAGAAAAACCAAGTGAGGTTATCAAAAACATTAAAGATTTTTTATAATAAATTAATAATAAGTTTAGATTGTTTTTATATTAGCCGATACCTACTTAATATAAGTAGGTATTTTTTTAATTAAAATCGGAATTATTTAATTCTAAGATGTCAAATTATCAAATAAATTCATTATTGTGTCGTATTTCATTATTTTTTATGCATTTTGTCTATTTAATATTCACAAGTGATAAAAATTATGTATCATGCAGAAATGGTATTTGTATTAATTTAATTCATTTAAGTGTTATTATTATCACGTATTTTAAAATTAATGATGATTAATAATCATTATTAACGAAATTTAAATACTGATTAATTAAATTCTAAAATTTTACGCTAATTTTTGTATTCGTCATTTTGATGGGTTGTTATTTTCGAATAGGTGAACTATGAGCATTCTGGATCTGAATAGAGCTGATCATTTACAGTCCAAAGCTGTGCCTTTGCATCTAACACTGTCAGATGACTTTAAATTTGCACTCGATTTACTGCCTAATTTGATTTGGGTCAGTCACACCAACTCAGGCTATTGTAATCTCGCACTTAAACAATATATCGGTGCGGATACGCAAATCTTACGTGATGTAGACTGGCTTAAATTTGTTCATCCTGATGATGCTGAACATCTTTATCAGATTTGGAATGATGCTCAAAAAAACGGTCAGAAATTTGAAAAAGAGTGTCGTATAAAAAATAAATCAGGTGAATATCTTTGGTTCTTAATGCTTGCTGAACCTAAGGTGATTCAATCCAACCAGCAAAATTGGATGATAAGTTGCACAAATATCCATGATCGTACAATCAAAATGCGTGAAACAGCTGAGGCCTTGCGTGCCAATACAGATATGCTCGATGTCAGCGTAGACTGTATCAAAATTATCACACCAGATGGCAAGCTTGAACACATGAACAAATCTGGATGCATGGCATTACTGGGTCAAGAGCGTGTTAAGAAATTTGGAATGGATTGGTTAACGCTGTTACCACCTGAAGTACGCGAACAGGGGGCAAAAGCGATTAAAACGGCAGCTCGAGGAAAGAACGCCCGTTTTGCGAGCATGAGCACACACGGCGATACTGTGATGTATTGGGATAATATTTTAACACCTGTGCATGATGAACAAGGAAATACGACCAGTATTCTCTGTGTATCACGTGATATTACCCGTCAACGTGTTGCCGAAGCTAAACTTAAAATCAGCAGTGAATATGATGATCTGACCGGTCTGATGAATCGTCGTGCCTTCAAAAATAAATTAAAAACGGCGATTTCACAGGCAAATCGTGAGAAAACACTTATTGGTATGATGTTTATTGATCTCGATCATTTTAAAAACATTAACGATACTTTAGGTCATCCTGCTGGAGATCATCTACTTAAAGTCTTATCTAAACGTCTGCAAAAGAGTTTGGATCGCAAGTGTATTGTTTCACGTTTAGGTGGAGATGAATTTGCAATTATCGTGACAGGGATGACCTCAGAAGAAGAATTACATCAAACCACACAGAAAGTGCTTAAACAAAATATTGCCCCCATCACTTATGCAGGAAAAGTGATTAATAGTGGGATGAGTATTGGATGTGCCATTTATCCTAAAGATGCTCAAGATGTATTCGGATTGATGAAATGTGCGGATACCGCTTTAAATGATCTTAAAGAAAAAGGTCGTGGTGGGTATCGTATGTATGATAACGAAATGTTTGCACTTGCTGAAAAGAAGATGCAACAACTTGATACTGCTCGCTATATCATACAGGACAATTTAATCGAACCGTATTATCAACCTAAGGTTCGCTTAGATAACTGTCAGCTAATCGGATTTGAAGCTTTGATGCGTTGGCATGATGCACAGCAGCAACTTCATTATCCAGCTTCAATCTCAGAAGCGTTTAACGATTATGAGCTGGCCAGTAAAATCAGTGAAATCATGCATGAAAAGATTCTGAGTGACATGGCGGATTGGATGTCTAAGGGAGTTCAACTTGTACCGATCTCAATTAATGCCTCTCCAGTTGAATTCATGCGTGACAATTATGCAGAATTGTTGATTCAACGTTTAGAACGACATCAAATTCCTGCTCATTTAATCGAGGTTGAAATTACAGAACATATCCTGTCTGAGCGCGGAATAGAATTTGTGATTCGAGCACTGCAAAAGCTCAAAAACTATGGTCTTCGAATTTCATTGGATGATTTCGGAACCGGTCATTCTTCAATGACGCATTTAAGAGATTATCCTGTCGACTGTCTCAAGATTGATTACGCTTTTGTGAATCGAATGAATGAGGAGAAGTCAATCAATTCAATTGTAGAGGGCATTGCTAAGCTTGGACCTATTCTGTCGTTGGATGTGATCGCTGAAGGCGTTGAAACATGCCAACAGCTCTTAAGTCTTCAGGATGTTGGCTGTGCATATGGTCAAGGCTTTTTATTTAGCCAAGCGATTTGTAAGTCTGAGGCTGAGCAACTGATGCTCAAACAAATATGCGCTATAAAAGATTGGCTTCCTATAGATAAGCAATAAACCATTGATATCTTTGAGTTATGACTGATATAACAATATTTTTTATATAAATTGCTTGTCAATCAGTCTATTTATGCGTATTTTACTTTTAAGGGTTATATTTTAGATAATTTGATGAAAACGACACACTTGATTACTAACGCTTATTATTATTTTTGGCAATTTAACATCTAGTTGCCTAGACGCGTTCGGGCAACAAAAATGTTGCCCATCAAGTTTATACCTGATTGGCAACACCAATCAGGTTTTTTTTCATCTCAACAAATATAGGAGCATCTCATGAAAACATTGAATACTTTTTATTTTAGCAACGGTTATTGGTTCTATTTTAGTCAAGAACAAAACCCAGCCAATAGACACCTCACGCTCAAATAAAAGATAGGGCAATTGCTGCCCAAAGGAATTCAAGATGAATGCAATTAATTCTCAGCTTATAACCACAGCTCAACATACTTTAGAAAAAAAATTAAGCTTACCATTAGAACTAAAATCAGCTTTACCAGTTAGTCCGATAGTTTCACTTCAGATTCGTCAACATCGCCAAACCATACAAGATATTTTAGCTGGTCATGATCCACGTTTATTGGTCATTACTGGTCCATGTTCGATTCATGATCCTAAAGCAACCCTCGAATACGCACAAAAATTAAAAAAACTGCAAGAACAAGTCAAAGATCAGATTTTCATCGTGATGCGTACTTATATTGAAAAACCCCGCACCACTGTAGGATGGAAAGGCTTTTTATATGATCCAGATTTAAATGGTTCAGCAGATATGCAAAAAGGACTTGAACAGTCTAGATCGCTCTTCATTCAAATTGCTGAAATGGGTTTGCCATTGGCTACAGAAATCTTAAGCCCAATGGCAACAGGATATTTTGATGATTTGATTTCATGGGGTGCGATTGGGGCGAGAACAAGCGAGTCGCAAATTCACCGCGAAATATCTAGCCATATGCCTTATAGCATTGGGTTCAAAAACGGTACAGATGGATCAATCCAAATTGCATTGGATGCGATTCAGTCCGCTTCACAGCCGCATCAATTTCTTGGTTTAAGCCAAGATGGTGGTCCAAGCATTTTATCTTCAAAGGGTAATCCGCACGCACATTTGATCTTACGTGGATCGAATCAGGGTACAAATTACCAATTCGCTGAAATTAAAAAGATTCAAGAAAACAATAACCATGTATTACCAGCTTTGATTATTGATTGTAGCCATGGGAACAGTGCTAAAAATCCATTGAATCAACCTGCTGTATTAAAGCAAATTGTGAATGAACGACCTCAAACACAAGTCCGTGGCGTCATGCTAGAAAGCTTTTTAGTCGATGGCAATCAGAAAATTTCTGATCACATGACTTACGGTCAATCAGTGACTGATGGATGCTTGGATTGGTTAAGTACAGAGCAATTGATTTTGGATGTTGCTCAACAACTCTCCTAATATAATTCGTAAAAAAGAACCCATGAAATATGGGTTCTTTTTTTTGCCTTTAAGATTTGAATGTTTGTTTAAAGCATTAAATATTTGATGAAACAGCTGAAATAACCTTATATTTCTATTAGTATTTTAAGTATTTAATATTTATAACTTGGGGAAATTAATGTTCAGTAATGAATTACTTAGCGAAGCTCGGCAATTCATGTTCAGATTGCTTAAAAGCGTTTTTGACCATGAGGGATCAGATTTATTTATTTCAGCTGATTTTCCTCCAAGTATGAAACATCAAGGTTCAATGAAGCCTTTAAGTTCTCAAGCTTTGACTGCAGAAAAAACAAAACTATTCGCTTATAGCTTAATGAATGAAAAACAAAGAGCAGAATTCGAGAGTGAATTAGAATGTAATTTTGCCATTAATGTCCCAGATGTATCGCGCTTTCGCGTGAATGTTTTTCAACAGCAACTTAATGTAGGGATGGTCATTCGTACCATTACCTCTGAAATTCCAAACTTTGAAAAGTTGAAATTACCAGAAACATTGAAAGATGTGGTGATGGAAAAGCGAGGTTTAATTCTAGTGGTTGGTGGCACTGGATCGGGTAAATCTACCTCACTTGCTGCCATGATTGATTACCGTAATGAGAACTCAGCAGGGCACATCATTACTGTAGAAGATCCAGTTGAATACGTGCATAAACATAAAAAATCAATGGTCACTCACCGAGAAGTCGGAGTGGACTGTCACTCATGGCATAATGCGCTTAAAAACACACTTCGTCAGGCACCAGATGTAATTTTAATTGGCGAAATCCGTGATACGGAGACCATGGAGCATGCGATCGCTTTTGCAGAGACTGGTCATTTGTGCCTAGGCACGTTGCATTCTAATAATGCCAATCAAACCTTAGATCGAATTATCAACTTTTTCCCTGAAGAACGGCGTAATCAGTTGCTTATGGATCTTTCATCAAATATGAAAGCCATTATTTCTCAACGTTTAGTTCGAACTGAAGATGGTGTCGGACGTAGAGCTGCTGTAGAAGTCATGCTAAATACACCTTTAGTTTCGGATTTGATTTTGAAAGGTAACTTTCATGAGTTGAAAGAAATTATGACCAAGTCTCGAGAACTGGGGATGCAAACATTTGACCAAGCATTGTTTGATTTATATAACGAAAGTGCGATCAGTTATGATGAAGCCATTCGTAATGCTGACTCTAAAAATGAATTACGTCTACAAATTAAACTGAAAAGTACACGCATCCGAGAGAATGCTGAAACGTCTTCACAAACCTTCAGTATGTTTGATGAAGATGCAGAAAGCTAATTGAATAAAAAAAAGCCTTCATCTGAAGGCTTTTTTTGGAAAAATTTTTAACTATCTAGACCGCTTTTACTTTAGTTTGAACAACGAAGCGGTAAAACAGCAAGCTTAATAGCGTCAATATTGCGCATAATATATATGCAATCGAATACTGATAGTGTGTGATCACAATCCCTAAAATAAAAGAACCTAATGCGATGCCAATGTCGTAAAAGGTGTAAAAAGTTGAACTCGCATGTCCAACACGTTCACGTGCTACAGCTTGAATGGCTTGCGTTTGAAGACATGGCTGAGCAGATCCAAAGCCTATACCAATAAAGACAGCAGATATCAATAATCCGGCAGCAGAATGAATTTGGCTTAGAATGAATAGCCCAATGCTAAAGCTCACAATCGCTGGATAGACAACGTAGGCAGGACCCTTGGAGTCATATAACTTTCCTGTGAAGGGTCTTAGGAGCATCATGGAAACTGAAAAAACAGCAAAAAATAAACTCGCATAGGTCAATAAATTTTTTGATTCAGCATATGTCGAGATAAAAGACATGATACTTGCATAAGAAAATGAGATGAGCATCGCCATCATCGCAACAGGTAAAGCTTTAATCTCAACAAAATCATGAAGACTAATTTTTGTTTTGCGCTTAAAAGTTTGAAATTGTGTCTGGATCGGAATCAAAAAGCAGAACAAATAACCAATAAAAACAATTGCAGCTAAAAGGGTAGCCACTGGAATATATCCCCATGGTTGAATGAGAATCAAGCCCAACATGGGTCCTAGTACAATGGCAAGATTGACTGACATGACAAAATAGCCCATGCCTTCACCTTTACGCTGATTTGGAATGAAGTCATTGACGATTGGTATCATGGCAGTGGTCAAAATACTAAACCAAATTCCTTGTAGTAACCGAATGACCAGTAATAGGGTTAGATTATCAGCAAAGATATAAGCGAAAGAGAGCAGTACAAAAAATGACTCAGAGATATAAAGTGCTTTTTTAAGCCCAATCTTCTCGATAATGAGACCGGTAAACGGTCGTATTGCGATCGATGAAGCTAGAAATAAAGTCAGTGCAAGCCCAGCTTGGGTAATATTACCATTTAAATCATTCAGAATATAAATTGGCAATATCGTTGTCTGAGCAAAATAAAAGATGAAAATAAATAAGTTATTAATTAGACACAGAATAAAAGATTTATTCCATAGATGCTCAGCATGTATAGAAGACATAGACAACCTTGAAATATTGAACCATTAAAAGCTTCAATCTGTGCCAAATAAAATTATTTTTGGTTTTGGTCAGCAATGAAGTAGGGAGAGAAGTTGAATTAATTATAATCAAATTACATGAAAATTACAGCAAAAAGTGAGCCATTCATCCGAAAATGTATAAATAAAAAACCAGTCCGTAGACTGGTCATAAATATTACAAACCTGATTCATAATCTGTATTTGAGAGAAGTTGTTCTACATCTGCCAAATTAGATGGTTTGATTTTGTAGATCCAGCCTTTGCCATAGGGATCATCATTTACAAAATCTGGATCATCTTCTAGATTTTCATTAATTTCTACAACTACACCGCTTACAGGAGCATGAATATCAGAAGCTGTTTTCACAGACTCAACTACACCCGCTTGTTCACCAGCAGTCAATTCACGACCTACTTCAGGTGCTTCTACATAGACAAGATCACCCAATGCATCTTGTGCGTGATCTGAGATCCCAGTAACAACGAGATCACCTTCAATACGTACCCATTCGTGTGTGCGAGCATATTTAAGCTCTGAAGGATGATTCATCACGACTCCTCAATTCGATTTGAAAAATTTTCTTGTGTTATACAGTGTTTTATTTAAAAACGAAAGTTCTATAAATATGGATCTTTACGCCAACTGCTTGGACTTCGACCACTCCAACGTTTAAATGCACGACTGAAATTCGCAACATCTGAATAACCGAGTTCATCTGCGATTTGTTCAAGTGAATAGTCAGTACGTGACAGTAGGGAGGTTGCATGACGATATCGAACTTCATCCACTAAGGTTGAAAAAGAAGTTCCTTCTGCAGCCAACTGACGTTTCAGTGTACGATCAGACATATGCAGGCGATCTGCCACATTTTCAATACTTAAATAGTGTTGTTCAGAATGTGTCAAAATATCGCGAACACGCATTGAAATTCGACGGCGTTCGCCCAGCTCTGATAGTTCTGCTTCGCACTGATTAATTGCAATTTGACTGGCAATCGGATCTGCGTTAACCATCTTCAGGCCTAAATAACTTTTATCGAAACTGGCAAGAAAATGAGTCTGGTCAAAATGAATAATCGTTTTGGGATGTAGACGACTGATGTATTTGTCAAAGCCTTCAGGTTTCGGGAAGTCAAAATTAATTTCGCCATACAAATCATTAATGCCTGTCAGTGCTTTTGCCATTGTAATGACACCAAAAGTCAAAGCCATGACAATTTCAGTTCTCAGCGGTTCAAGATCAATATCACATTGTAACTGCAAAGAAACTTGTTCTGTAAATGTCGAGAAATGAAATTGCAGAAAAGGCATACGCAGTTGTATAAAGCGATTGGCTAAAATAAGTGCATCAGTAATCTCATTCGAGGTCATAATGGCATAGCCAATAAAACCATGGATAGAAATCCGCATTTGGTTACCAAGATGATAACCAAGAGAACTTTCACCTGTCATTTTGCGCGCGAGAATAATCATCTCATTCGCTACATGTAGTGGAATTCTAAATTCAGGATCGGCAAGTTGCTCGTTGGTGAATCCAAAGGGAGCGAATAGCGACTCAGCACTATAACCCCAACGAGAAACAACATCTAAAAGTAAGAGTCCGTAAACACCTGGAATGCCTAAATCTGGGCGAACTGAAACTGTTTTCATGTGCGATCCATTGCTTTACACAATTTTTTTCATAATTTTTGGTGAAAATAATACTGACATAAATTCCAGATAGAAAATACCAATTTTGTCGGACAAATCTAGTGTGAAACCGATGTTTAAGCCTTAAAAACGACAATTTTTGTGGTTGAAATCAACAAAACATCACCATGCTGATTTTTTGTTTGTGTGACATAACTCACAATTCCGCGATCTAGCTTTGTTTTAGAAGGATTGATAGCAACAATTTCAACTTCTACATGCAAACGATCACCAGCACGAGCTGGTTTTGGCCATCTTAAGCTTGACTCTGAACCGATAAGCCCCTTGGCAATTGGAAAACATTCAGTCCAAAGACGCATGGTAATGGCTGAGGTTTGCCAACCACTGGCTGCGATACCTTGAAAAATAGGATGATCTTTTGCAGCCTCTTCATCAGTATGAAAGACTTGAGGGTCATATTTTTGTGCAAATTCTTTAATTTCTTCGAGTGTTAACTCATATTCACGACTTTTAAACTGATCACCCACTTTTAAATCATCAAGATAAAGCATCTTCGTCTAATTCCTTGTCTTTCACTTTTTGTTCAACTAAAAATCCACCCGTTTGGCGTTGCCAAAGTTGGGCATAAATTCCATTCTGTTGGATCAGCTCATCGTGAGATCCTTGTTCTACGATATTTCCTTGATCCAAAACAATTAATCGATCCATTTGAGCGATTGTTGAAAGGCGGTGTGCAATTGCAATTACCGTTTTACCTTCCATCAAGTCATCAAGGCTTGCCTGAATCGCAGCCTCCACTTCTGAATCGAGTGCGCTGGTTGCTTCATCAAAAATCAAAATTGGAGCATCTTTTAGGAATACCCGTGCAATTGCTATACGCTGTCTTTGCCCACCAGATAATTTTACACCACGCTCACCTACATAAGCGTCATATCCTGTCTGACCACGTAGATCTGTAAGCTGTGGAATAAACTCTTCTGCTCGAGCTTTACGGACAGCTTCATACATTTCTTCATCAGTCGCTTCAGGTCGACCATATTTAATATTCTCAGCAACACTTCGATGCAGCAAAGAAGTATCCTGCGTCACGAGAGCAATGTTTTTTCTTAAACTATCTTGGGTGACTTCATCAATCGCTTGGCCATCGATATAAATTTTACCTTGTTGGGTTTGATAAAAATGAAGTAGTAGTTGGATCAGTGTCGATTTTCCAGCACCAGACCGACCGACAATTCCAATTTTTTCACCCGGTTTAATTTCTAAATTCAAGTGATTAATAACATTTTTTTGATTATATGCAAAGCTCACATTATCAAATTTAATCGCACCAGAGTGTACCTCGAGTGGCAGTGCAGCTTCTTTGTCTTGAATTGCTATTGGTTTGGCTAGCGTGGTCATCCCATCTTGGATGGTACCAATATTTTCAAATAAGGCTGAAGTTTGCCACATCATAAAAGAAGCCATACTATTCAGCTTTAAAATCATGGCTGTCGTTGCGGCGATCACACCGATGTTTGCTTCACCAATAAACCAAAGCCAAACTGCTGTACCTAAAACGCCAAAGAATAAAATTGCGGTCAATAGATTAATGCTAATTTCATAAGCAGTTCCCAGACGCATCTGGGTATACACCGTCTTCATAAAAAGTTGCATAGACTCTTTGGCATATTGGCTTTCACGACCAGCATGTGCAAACAATTTTACTGTTTGTATATTTGTATAAGCATCAGTCACACGACCAGTCATCACCGCGCGTGCATCAGCCTGCTTTTTTGAAATTTTTCCAAGTCGCGGGATAAAGAAGGATGCCGCGCCAATGAATAAAATCAACCATGCCATCAGGGGAATAAGGAGAAGAGGGGAGACGTTTCCTAAAACCACACTGATGGTAATAAAATAAATCACCACATAAGTAACGATATCCCCCAAAATTACCCAAAATTCACGAACTGCAAGTGAAGTTTGCATGACTTTAGCTGACAATCGACCTGCAAAATCATTGTGAAAAAAGTCTAAACCTTGAAGAAGTAATAAGTTGTGAAAACGCCAACGCAAGCGCATTGGAAAGCTACTGAATAAAATCTGATGCCTTATGATTGATTGCAAACTTGCAAAGAAAATATTAGCAAGTAGAAAACCAGACAAAATCATCAGATTTGTTTGGTTATTTTCGAGAAAATTTTGAGGCGTCGATGCGGACAACCAATCAACTAAATGACCAATTTGAGAGAAGAAAATAGCTTCAAATGAAGCTGTTGCTGCAGTAAATAACACCAACACCAAGAGATAGCGCTTAACTCCTGATGCTGCTTGCCAAACAAATGGAAAAAATTTCTTCGGCAAGGGCTGATTTAAATCTTTGGATGGATATGGATCAACGAGTCTTTCAAACCACTGCAGCATACGACTAATCTTAATTCATCTAATCAAAACTCAGTTTACTGTGTCTTGAGGAATCTTGAAATCATTCCCAGAAGGAATCTGGAATATTTTTAATCCAAACTCAGGAAGAATCGCCAAAAGATGATCAAAAATATCGGATTGGATCGCCTCATAAGCCACCCAAGCTGTCGTATTTGTAAAAGCATAAATTTCTATAGGCAAACCTTCACCTGTCGGTTGTAATTGACGAACGATTAAGGACTGATTTTGTGCAATACCTGGATGATTTTTTAAATAGTATTCAATATATGCGCGGAATGTTCCTAAATTGGTTAAACGACGTTGGTTATTGACCCCATTATTTGCATATTGCTGATTAAAGTTTTTTAACTCAGTTTGTTTCTCATCCAGATATTTTTCTAAAATCAGAAATTCTTTAAGTTTGCTGTATTCCATTGCAGATAAGAAGTGCACACTATTTTGATCGATATAGAGTGGACGTTTAATACGACGAACACCTTGCTCTTGCATACCTCTCCAGTTCTTAAAAGTATCTGTCACCAAACGATTGGTCGGAATAGTGGTATAGGTCTTATCAAAGTTTTGTACGGTCACCGTATGTAATGACATATCAATGACATCGCCATCCGCATTTAAGGTTGGCATTTCAATCCAATCACCAATCCGAACCATGTCATATGAAGAGATTTGAACTGAAGCCACTAGAGATAGAATTGTATTTTGGAAAACCAGCATGAGCACTGCTGCCATTGCCCCGAAACCTGCCAATAGCGTGAAAACATCTTTTTTAAGAAATGTTCCTATGACCATCAGTGCACAAACAACAAAAATAATGAGTTTAACTAACTGTAAATAACCCTTAATTGGCTTATTGTGAGATTTAGGATTACGTTGATAAATAATATTAAAAATGGTGAGAAGCTGACTAATTGCCAAGGCAATGGTTAAGAAAATGAAGGCTTGTGCAAACATCTGAATCAATGTAATGACTTTTTCAGACAGGTGAGGAACCGTCACAATTCCATTCATAATCACCAATGCTGGGACAATGTTTGCAATTCTTCGAATAACGCTATGTTCCGCTAAGACATCACTATAACTAAAACGTAGTTTGCTAATAATTTTGCGAATACCACGGACGACCACTTGTTTAGCAATAAAATTTGCGATAAATGCAATGAGAATAAGAATGCTCAGAGAGGTCAACATCTCTAACCAAGGAAATTGATCTGACCATTCTTGGATTTGAGTTACAAAATTTAATCTGTCCAACTTGATCACCTCTAAATGAATTGGTATTAGCTTAATGGTTTAAGTTATTAAATTTATTAGAGTTAACGTTTATCAAACAGAATAGATTAAATTAATTACTTGAAATAAATTTTATGAACTTCTATTTTAAATAAAATTAATGTGAATTAAGTCACACTATAAAATTTCCTAGATTATCGTCATTACATTTTTAAATTATAAAGCTTATCTTGTAACCAGATTTTTTTTCATTCTCAATCTCACTGTATTCTTAACCTACACGAAAGGTCCTGAAAGAAGCATTATTGAGCTTGTTCATTTTCAGCATTTTGAAAATGAAAAAATAATATGAGAAAATCAATCCATTATTTTTTTTAAGCTCTCCAAAACAACATCGATTGAAAAAAATCGAATCAGAGAATAAAAGACGAGCGCAGAAAATTGATAGAGTCTTCTCGTGATGGTTGGACGCAGCAATATGACCTAAAGCATCTTAATCATGAATTTATACCCGCTACACCGCAATCTGAATCACACATCAAGCGTAAAAAAAGCCTAATAAATTAGGCTTTTGAGGAATTCACCACATTAAATCATCTGGAATAACATAAGCTGCATATGGATCTTCCTCATCTGTAATAGCCTCATTTTTCTCAGCATTATTCACAATAATAAATCCTTCGACTTTTTCATTAATCCGCTCAGATAACGCTCTTGGTAGAACAGCATAACCTGTTTGATCTTTGGCGATAACTAATGTACCTGCCACGAGTGCATTGTAAACTTGTTGATTAATATAAATTTTCTTAATTTTATTTTCATCAACGAACTGGTAGCTGATTTCACCATCAATATCTTTGATTTTATGCTGACCAATCATTTGCACTACTGCTGCACGTAATGCTTTTTCATCTTGCTGGCGTTTGATTTCAAGATTAAGACTCTGATCTTTTTCTAATTTTTGCTTTAAATCTTGTTCAATCTTAGCTTTAATCTCAGCTTCATTGCTTTGACCCGTGCGTTGCTCATGCACAGCTTGTTTAGAAAGTTTTTTAGCCTTTTTTTGATCGACTAAACCAGCTTTGAGCAATTGTGCTTGCAAGGCATTTTTTACCATGAGTAATACCAACTACGATTTTTGAAAATAACAATGACGGAAATATAAAATCCAATAGATCAGGGTCAGTAAAAAACTTAAACCTGCAGGAATTAAAAACGCTTCTAATTGTAAATAAGGATAGCTGAATGCCGCAACAGTACTGCCAATAATAAAACCAAATAAAATCACTAAATGCAAAATAACTTTTCTGGATTCCGTTGTAAGACCTCTTACAAAATATCCAAATGCTAAACCAAGATCGGTTAAGACACCAGAAAGGTGAGTCGTGCGAATAATCGCACCTTTATAATGACTTACCATGGCATTTTGTACACCCATCGCACAACATGCCCATAGCAGTGCATAACGAGGATAATAGGGAATAAATACCCAACAGAGCAGAATAAAAAAAGTCACTAAACTCAATGGTAGACCATATCTGCGTCCGAGTTTAAATTGACTATTCCCCAATATCAGACCGCTAAAACTAGAGCCTAAAACATAACTCAGGATAATAAGAATCAGAAAAAATACAGCTTTGAAATCATGGTCAATAATACCGATCGCAAGCAGACTTGCATTGCCTGTCATATGTGAAACTGACTGATGTAATAGAGAAATGAGACCCAAAACGTTGATCATGCCTGCATTTACCGCAAGCATGAAAGCCCCAAATTGTACCCAGTTTGGAAGGAATTGAAATGGCATATCGTTCATTCTAAAAGTTTATGCCATGAATATATTATTTTGAAGGAGCGCGATCAACCGCAGCAGTAAACAATACATCTGTAGATGAGTTGAGTGCTGTTTCAGTTGAATCTTGTAGAACACTGATCACCATACCGATGGCTACAACTTGCATAGCCACATCTGGTGAAATATTGAATAAGCCACAAGCGACAGGAATCAATAACAGTGAACCACCCGCTACACCCGAAGCCCCGCAGGCAGAAACAGTAGCCACAACAGAAAGAACAAGCATTGTAGTAAAGTCAACGGAAATACCAAGTGTATTCACCGCTGCTAATGTTAATACGGTAATCGTTACTGATGCGCCCGCCATATTAATTGCAGCACCCAACGGGATTGCTACACTCGCTGTCGATTCATTCACACCCAAACGCTTGGCAAGATCCAAGTTTACAGGAATATTTGCTGCTGAACTACGGGTGAAAAATGCGGTGATCCCACTTTCACGTAGACATTGAATAACCAATGGATAAGGATTTGAACGCGTAACAAATGCCACCATAATTGGATTAATTACAAGTGCAACAAAGAACATAGTCCCTAATAGAACAGATAATAATTGTGCATAACTTGCTAAGGTTTTAAGACCTGCATCTGCAAAAGTAACCGCAACAAGTCCAAAAATACCGAAAGGTGCAAAACTGATGACAAGACGAATCACGTGATTCACGGCATTCGCAGCATCCGTCAGACACTGTTTTGTGGTGTCTGTGGCATGGCGGAATGCTATTCCCAGTGCAACAGCCCAACCTAAAATCCCAATAAAGTTTGCTTCACTTAATGCAACGATAGGATTCGCAACAAAACTGAGTAATAAATTTTTAAGAATTTCAGTCAAGCTGCCAGGTGGCTGTAAATCAGCTTGCGCAGCGACATCTAGGAAAAGAGTGCTTGGAAATAAATTACTCACAACGACAGCAGTTAACGCAGATAAAAACATACCTACGGCATACATCATCATAATGGGTTTGATTTTCGCACTGCTGCTATCACCAACTTTAAAGTTTGCAATCGAAGAAAGGACCAAAACAAAAACAAGGATTGGTGCAACAGATTTAAGGGCTTTAATAAATAAATCACCCAGCAAGCTTAATTGTGGTGCAACTTGAGGGAAAAATATAGCCACCAAAACGCCCAGAATAATGGCGATAAGGATTTTGGTGACTAAACTCAAACGTGCTAGAGCAGTGAACATAACTGAACCTAATAATGCCGAGTCTGGCTTAAAATCGGATAAATAAGTCGGGTATTCTATACTTAAAAATGATTTTAAATATAAAACTTATTCATAATAAAAATTAAGTGAATCAAATCACTGGATTTTTTTTGATAATTCTTACTTAAGAATATCAAATTCTTATGCAAAAGATGATTTATTTTCACTGAAATGCGGGTCTAATTCATATACTGCTTGGAAATGAGTGAAGTATATTTTACCTGTCAGATGTTGTATCCAGTTGGTTGAATTTAAGCGATCCATAACAGGACCTTTGACTTCGCTTAAGTGTAGTTGAATATTGAGTTTAGATAACTCAGAATTCATTTCCTCAAGAGTCTCTAAAGCTGAGTAGTCAATATTACTGATACTGGAACAGTTAATGACAACATGTTGAAGCTCATCATGTTGGCTAACTTCTGAAATAATAAATTCCTTCAGGGTGTTTGCATTGAGAAAACTCAAATTTTCATCAATTCTCACCGAAACGAGCCTTTTACTGGTAATAACCTGGTGTCTTGAAATATTTCTAAAATGCTGCGTGCCTTCAACGAGACCAATCACTGCAATATGTGGACGGCTAATTCTCCATAACAGCAACACAAATGTTGAAATAATACCCACCATTAAGCCTGTCGTAATATCTACACACAGCACTCCTAAAAATGTGAGTGTCATTGCTAAACCATCTGCTTTAGAATATTTCCAAGCCTCTATAAAAGGTTTAATCTCAACAAGTTTCCATATCGACACAATGATTGTTGCAGCCAATACTCCTAAAGGTAAATATTCAAATAGGCTTGTAAAATATAGACTGACCACAATAATAAGTAGAGAGGATAAAACCCCAGCCATAGGTGTTTTAGCACCAGCATCAGCATTGACCACTGTACGTGATAAGCTACCAGTGACAGGAAATGCGCCACTGATTCCAGCGCCAAAATTTGCAACACCGAGCGCAACAAGCTCTTGATTACTGTTCAAATTGCTACGTGATTGAAAAGCCGTAGCTTGCGCGATCGAAATAGATTCAACGAAACTCACCATAGCGATCATTGCCGCACCAGGAAGCAGTATTTTCACCATGTCCCATGTCCAGTACGGCATTTGAATAGGAGGTAATCCACTTGGAATTTCACCTACTGTTTTAATTCCATAGACAGTTAAATCAAAGGATTGAACCAGTAAGATTGAAAATAGCACTAAGCATAACGGTAATGCTTTTTGTACTAATTGCATTAATTTTTGATGATTTGAAAATGCTGGAATTTTAAGTAATTGTGGTAAATAAATGAGCGCTAAAATTGAAGCTAAACCCAAAGATAAGCTGGCCAAATCATATAAAGAAATATATTGAGCCAAACTCGTAAAAAATTCGATTAAATTACTGGATTGCAATGGAATATTAAGAATAAATTTTATTTGACCTAATGCAATTAAGACGGCTGAAGCAATGATAAAACTCTTAATCACAGGATGGCTAATGAGACGAATCAAAAAACCAAATCTGAATAATCCCAATAAAAATGAAATTATGCCAACCATTACTGCTAGCAAATACGCAGCTTGAATATAGACTGGTGAACCCACTTCATATAATGGCTGTAGCGTGGCAAAAGTCATCATAGAGATTAATGCAACTGGACCAATTGAAAGGGTAGTACTCCCTCCAATCAATGCATAAGCAATCATAGGGATAATACTGGCATATAACCCCATAATTGGAGGTAATCCTGCAATCATGGCATATGCCATGCCTTGTGGTACAAGCATTGCAAGCACGATCACAGATGCAAGAAGATCAGATTTAAAATCTTGAGTATTGTATTTTTTTAACCATTTCCAAGCTGGGATGATTCGTTCCACAGAATGCTTCGTTAAATCCATACAAATCTCTAAATCACATTTATATATATATTATGCATAAAAAGTGATAAACAAGCACTGAGTATTGTTGATAAGGATCATCAAGAATTTGATTAATGATCCTTAGCGTATGAATTTAATCGAATATTTTTTTAAAAGGTTGTATGTGTTCAAGCTGATAAGCGAGATCTATCAGTAAACGTTCTTGTCCCAAATCAGCAGAAAGCTGAATACCTATCGGTCTTGAATCTAATTTGGTCATACCCATCGGCAATGATATCGCTGGAGCACCTGCGATATTTTGAATAGGTGTGAATGCCACATAATTCCTTAAACGCTCAAATAAAACATCAAATTCGAGGTGAGGTGAAAGATATCCAATTTGAGGCGAAACATGCGCTAAAACTGGCGAAAGGATGACATCATATTGTTGGAAGATTTGTTGATAGATGCGTTGGATTTGCTTTAAACGGTATAAAAATAAAGGGGTTTTATAGAAATTTTTCTTGTACAAGTTTGCAAGCCCAACTGTTAGATGATCTAACTCATTCACGTTAAAATCTTTGCTAAGTAGCGGTTTTCCAAACTGTTGAATCATAAATGATAAAAAACCCCAATAGTGGCTGAAATCATCTACAAACGAATCTGGAATAGGAAGTGAAAATTCTTCAATATGATGACCTAAATTCCTGAGTAATTGAGCAGTAGACTCAACAGTTTGACGGGTCTCAGCATCAGTATTGGTTTGCAATGAATTATAAACAAGACCAATCCGTAAAGGTTTGCTGGATGGATGCTGGATTAAGCCAATTTCGGGTAATTTTTTTGGCTTATATTGTTTTTCCATTTCAGCGAAGAAAAACGCGGTATCACGCACAGAACGTGTTAAAACACCATCTGAAACAAGGTCAATTGGTAAATACTGCGAACCTTCATTTGGATACCAACGACCACGTGTCGGCTTTAAACCGACTAAACCGCAATTTGCTGCAGGAATTCGTATCGAACCACCACCATCATTTGCATGTGCAATTGGTACTACGCCTGATGCAACGAGTGCCGCAGCTCCACCTGAAGAAGCTCCACACGAATAATCAGTATGCCAAGGATTGCGTGTGTAATCCCCAGACTTAAATTCTGTTGAAGCATTTAAGCCAAATTCAGGCATTTTGGATTTACCCAGTGCAATTAAGCCTGTATCTAACATTTGTTGAGTAATTTTAGAGTTTTTGATCTTTTCCTTGGATTTGAACGATGTTGATCCTTGTTGCGTAGGAAAACCAATAAGATCCAAATTATCCTTAATAAATGTAGGGATTGCAGAAAAAATCTGATTTGGTTTAAAAGTAGGCGATTTAAGTATTTGTTCGAAGTTTTCGAATTCAATTGCATTTAGCAGAGGATTTACGAATTTTGCGCGTTCAATCGAAGCTCTTAAAACTTCATCAATTGAGATGTCTTTAGATTGAATTCTGTTTGAGAGCTCAATCGCATCACTTGTACCTATTATATCATCCGTGAAAGCATGAATTCTTTTTTGATTATCCATAATCGATTTTCTTTAAAATTGACTAAGCATATGTATACACATGAAATATTGATTTGTCGATTGACCAGAGATTGATTCGCCACAATTTCGCATAATGTATATTATGTTAAATAAGATATCTAGAACAATAACCCTGAACATGGGTTTATATAATTTGTGATGGCTAAGAATTCGGCATTAAAGAATCTTCGATGAAATTCGTCATTAAGAAAAAACTTTAGATGAAAGAATCAGATGTACTACATGCTCTGATTAAATATCACTTGAAGAATCTAAAAGCAGAAGAAGTTATAAAATGCCGAGAAGAAGTTTTGGGTAAGGAAGATTAACTGCCCTTTTATTTTCAAATTTAAGACTAGAGTCAACCATTAGATGACGTGGACTCTTTATTAAGTTAACATGATTAAGGATTTAATGGATGTTCTGTTGGAATAATTGGGTTGTCATCACCAAAATCAAATTTCACTTCTTCTTCGGATGGCTCTTCTTCACTACCTAAAACGTATATTGTTTGGGCTTCTTCGTGTCCACGATCATGCCTATGTGTTAAAGCTGTTACTGCAAGTAATTTCCAACCTGCTTTTAAATGCTGATTTACTTGGAAATCACTATATAATTCTTTAACTTGTCGAATTGCTGTAAATGAATTTTCACTCATGATACTACTCACAGAAAAAAGTTTATTTTCTTATATGAAAACTTTTTTTTATAGTTCAATATTAAAATAAAAAATTATGGTTAAGTCAATCTGAAGTCGCATAATTTCAAATTATGTTAAATAGGATATCTTTAACAGCGCACCAATACTAGCTATTGTCTTGTTACATGGCATAAAACAACGAATGATTAGAATTCAAATTAGGAAAAAAAATTTAAAACCAAAACACAACCTGTCATTTTTGATGGACCATTGAGTTTATACAGCAACGTTCTCAATTTTTGTCTAGCTCAGGTTATAATGCTCATCTTACACAATTCAGTTGATCTATTATGAACAGCTCCAATGATCCTTTACATCGCAAAAAACTCGCTGACATTTTAGATGAGTTATTGGATTACTACGGAGGCTTTGAAGGATTAAGTCGTAAAATTGAAATTCGTTGTTTTTGCATCGACCCAAGTGTTAAATCATCTTTACGATTTCTACGGACTACACCATGGGCACGTGAAAAAGTAGAAAGCTTATATTTGTATGTTCTCCGTCAAAAAGCTAAACAGAAATTGTAGCCAACAAAAAACTTAAGCTATGTTTAGCTTTTTACACCCAATTGTAGAATAGCCTTAATGAGTATCTATCGTTATTGTTGACAGCGTGTAGTTATGGGTGGAAGCCCCACTCTCCTACTACATAGGACAACGATCGATTATCTAAATCCAGTCTTATCAAGTCTAGAGCTAGAAGTTATAATATGTTTTTAAAAAGTTTTAGATCATATGCTTGAACTCATTCACTCATATCCTCAAGCCAAATTGGTGAATACTTTCCAAGCATTAGCGAATGAAGTTTTTGAAGACTCTGTCAATGCTTTATGTTGGTATAGGCATTTAGACTTCAATTTCGAAGAAATCGTTGAAAAACTTACACTCATAGAAGATATTACTGAAATTACCATCGAACAATTAGAGCAACTCAAACTTTCAGACTCTGCAAGCAAAGCGAGAGACATTATCCTCAATGATATAATGTTGCTCACCGAATTGGGTGCATCGCCGTCTTTAAACTTAATCAAAGAGTATCAGCGTGATGAAGAATTGGATTTTATCAGCACTGATGTATATTCTTTTCATGTAGATCGATCGCCATTAGCAACGGATACATATTTGTGTACCTATTACGGGGCGGCTAGCGATATTATTTCCAATGATCAGGTCGAACAAAAAATTCTTATCCCAGAAATCCGTCAAAAAATTAAATCCTTGTTTGATGGCGAAGACCATGAGTTTGACGATTTTCTTGAAGAGACCTATATGGATCTTCACTATCAACCTAAAAATAGTGCAACACCTTTAAGTTTAGGAGTTGGTCATCTCTGGCGTTTGGCTGTAGATCATCCTGATCAGAAAGTACTTCCTTGTGTTCACCGTGCTCCAAAAGAAAATGCAGGAGAACTCAGATTACTTTTAATTTGTTAAGGAATCACTTGCACAATTTAGGCGAGTAGTTCTTTTTCAGTTTCAAATGGGTTAAAGAAATTACACCAAACGATTGGTCCTAAACTCATCTCCGAATCAGTAAGTAAACATTGATCAAAATTTTGGATTAATTGCTCTTTATCCATCTCTTGACCAATTAAAACAATTTCCTGTCTGGCATCACCCGTTTCTGAATGCCAACTCGATTCAATTGCCTGAATAGATTGCGTATCTTATGGCCATTCCTCTTGTGGTACCGAAGCCCACCAATATCCTGCTTGACCATGCCGAGCCATACCTCCAGCTTGTGACCAAGACATAGCCATTGTTGGTTCCGCAGCAAGCCAAAAAAATCCTTTTGAGCGTATAACACCTTTCCATTCTGAATGGATAAAATTGTAAAAACGTTGTGGGTGAAAGGGTCTTCTTGCTCTATATACGAAACTTTCGATTCCATATTCTTCAGTTTCAGGCTTATGCTCTCCTCTCAACTCTTTTAACCAACCAGGTGCTTGTGAGGCTTCATCAAAATTAAAAAGCTGTGTGTTGAGTATTTTATCGAGTTCAACCTGACCAAATGTAGATGACTCAATTTTTGCTCTAGGGTTAAGCTTTTTGAGAATCGCATAAAGCTGGGACTTCTGATGCTCATCGATTAAATCAGTTTTGTTTAGAATAATAACATCACAAAATTCGATTTGATCTATCAATAAATCCACAACAGTACGTTGGTCAAATTCTCCAAGTGATTCGCCACGATCATGAAGAAGATCATATGAACGATAATCACGTAAAAAATTGAATGCATCGACTACGGTCACCATGGTATCTAAACGAGCGTACTCATTTAGAGATACGCCGTCTTCATCTTCAAACGTAAATGTTTCGGCTACAGGTAGAGGCTCTGATATTCCGGTAGATTCAATGACGAGTTGATCAAATTTTTTCTCTTCCGCTAATCGTCTTACTTCTACTAATAAATCTTCTCTCAAAGTACAGCAAATACATCCATTACTCATTTCAACGAGTTTTTCTTCCGTTCGTGATAATTCCGCCCCACCTTCTCTGACTAAAGCAGCATCAATATTGACTTCTGACATATCGTTCACAATTACTGCGACACGTTTTCCTTCTCTATTATTTAAAATATGATTTAAAAGTGTGGTTTTTCCTGCACCAAGAAATCCAGATAGCACAGTGACAGGTAATTTATACGGTTGTGAAGAATCAATATTCATGGTGAGTTACTCGTTTTCATGTTCAACCACATCATTTGATCGCTTATTGCAATCAATAAATGATCTTGATTTTTGATGTAACTAAATCATAATTGTTATGTTATAACATTTCAACATGTTTAATGTTTAGTTAAACTTAAATAAAATTTATTTATAGTGATTCTAAATTGTATTAATCACTGTAGAATCATAAGTAAAACTAAAGAATCTATGTCTTAATTTTTATAATCATATGAGCATATAACAATGAATTTAATCAATCTTATTATTCGTACCACTTTAAGTACTTCTCTGTTACTTGGAGTTTCGAATACGTATGCCGTGGTTGCAGGCGGAATGGTTTCTACTGACTACCATTGGAACAATATTCCTGCTAACGGCTTTGCAATACTTGAAAATCAAATCATCATTACCAATGAGCCAGGAAATGATGGTAATACATTTTGGGCCAATCAATTTTCTATCAAGCATGGAGATGGTGGCTATGTTGGATTGCAACAACGAAGCAATGATCAGAAATATTTAAATTTCTCAATCTGGAAAGCGACATCTTGGAAAACAGGATACCCTGCGTATTGCAGACAATTCGATCACGAAGGTGATGGCGTTCAATGTGACTTACCTTATGAATGGAAGGAAGGAACGAAATATAATTTTAAGATAGTGAAAAATAATGACAGTACAGTCTCAACCTTTGTTAAAGACATGAGTACTGGTAAACAACTTGAAATTGCAAAAATCAATGTGCCACAATCTTGGGGTGGTTTTGACAGCCTAACTACATTTACCGAAAATTTCAGACAACACAAACAAGCCAATGGCATTTATGGCTATAAAAGCTGTGCTGATGTTCATACATCTGTTTCTGCGACCTATCCTGCAATAGCAAATTCTTCAATCAAGTCTAAATCACAAACGACTAAAACTTATGGAAACTGTGTACAAGTGGCATCAGCGCATTGCACGGATGATTCTACTTGTATTTCTACTGTGAATAATGCCAATTATACCCAGCAAAAACCTTTCATTTTGAAAAATGGTGCACGAGGTTTTTGTGCAGATAGCTTGAATGGTGGTCAACAAATGGGATTGTATTCATGTGATCTCAACAACGGTAATCAACGTCTAAGTACGGATCACACACATCGCTTATACTTAACTCATCGGGATGCGTGTTTGTTGGGCGATGTTAAAGATAATTTCGTTAAAGTTGCGCCGTGCAATAATGATAGTAGTCAACGATGGATGTATAGTCGCCACACAAGCCAATATATCAACTTAAAAACAGGTCTATGCCTTGATGCCGCTGATGGTGCAAATAGTATGGCACGCTTACAAATGATTGGATGTCAAAGCAATAATTCATATCAAACGTGGAAAATTACACGTTAACTTATTAAATTCAGAGCTTTAGCATTTAAAGCTCTGAATTTTAATGCTGAAATTTTAATTTTTTTGCTTTCTTTGAGTGACTCGTACTAATTTTAGTAAAATTAGATATCTAAATTAGAGATTTTACTCATAGATAAGCCAGCTCACTCAGGTTAAAAGCATTCTTAATACTGGCTCAAAAAGCGAAATAAGTTCAATGATTTTAGGGAGATATTGTCTAAGGTATATTTGTAATATTGATGACAGCAATAAAATAAAAACAATTAAAAATATTCTTCATAAATCTTTGCTATTTTTCCGATAGCTCCGTTAATGATGAGAACAAAATTCTTCAAAATATTAAAACTTAATAAATGAGATTAGACGTTTAGTTATTTATTTCTGAAGATAGCAATCAAAAGCCCTATTTTAATATTGGAGAGAATCAAATTCTAACCTCATGTTTATTATGAACATTCATAGTTCTATTTTTTTAATCCATTGTCCTTCATGAATTATAAATTATAGGATATCTAGTTGATTTATGAATTTGGCTGAAATGATTGAGTACTTGAGCATAGTCATCTATGTAACATCAAAAAATCTTAGTGAACTTTTTTCACAAGAACTATTTCTAAATAAATTCTTGTGAAAAAATTGCGTAAAATTTTACTCTCCTCGTCATATTCATGACCTATTTTTGGTCAATGCTTTACTTCTATCACTCATTAAATAAACACTAAGTTGATAAATTTTTTACTAATAATCTTTGATATGTCGATATTTTATTTATTGATGAGTGTAATTTAAAAATTACACTTTTGCTTAGGCTATTTTGATATTCAAAATTTAATCCTAAGCATTTGAAGATTTTCTTAAATTAGAAACTATAGGTGAAAGCCACTACACCTAAATTTTTCTGATTTTCGTTATAGCGGTTCTTACCACCAAAAATATATTGTCCACTCAATCCGAGTTCTGGTGTCAAGGCATAATCTAGCCCGATAGATGAGAAGCGATAAGCAAATTCTCGTTTTGTATCACCGAGCTCTAGACCTTCATATTTCCCATTATCATTAAAATAGCTCGCTGCAGCACTTGCTGTAGCAGATAATTTATCATTGAGTTGGTGGGTATATATTACGTTTAGATAAGTATCCCCTTGGTTTGCATACACGACATCATATGTATATGCAGATAAACTGGTTGATAAAGAGTTTTTATCATTGAATTGGTGTGTGGCAGTTACCCCCATTTCATTGGAAGTTGTATTTGACGCGTTCGGATAGAAATAAGTGGCATTCCAAATATTCCAATTTGTCCTACCAGTATCAAAACTGTAGCCGACAATAAAGTCATGCTCTAATTTATCAGTTTTACGGCGCTTATCACCTTGAAGTTCAGCATAAGAGTAGCCTAGTGTAGAACCCCAATACCCGACATAGAAGTTGTTATAACTGAGGTTTAGACCTGTTTGAATTGCGAGGTCATCATTTTCTGGTGAATTTGTTAAACCACGTGAAATGTATTTGGAGGTTAATGTGACATATCCATCAAATTGAATTGGTGAATTTGTTTCTTGATTCGTAGAATTTGCATAACTGGGTAAAATAATAAAGCTAGCAGTGCTCAACAGCACTGCTTGAGTCGTTTTAATCATCATAAAATTTATAATTAAGAAAATAAGGGTGAAGTTTCTGCACGATAAAATGGTGCATCTGAAGGGGTTAAAGCAGGTCGATTACGAATGTGATCAGCAATCTTCTCGGCCATCATGATCGTCGTTGCATTGAGATTACCAGTAATAATCAGCGGCATGATAGAAGCATCAACCACTCGCAACCCATCTATTTCATGGACACGACCGTAACCATCTACAACAGCTAAATCATCTTCACCCATTTTACAGCTACACGAAGGATGATACGCTGTTTCTGCATGATTTTTTACAAATTCATCAATTTGCTGATCTGTTTTTAATGCTGAACCTGGACTAATTTCTCTACCTCGATACTGATCTAATGCAGGCTGATGCATAATTTCTCGTGTAATTCTCACTGCATCACGGAATTCGCGCCAATCTTGTTCAGTGCTCATGTAGTTAAATAAAATGCTCGGATGATCAAAAGGATTTTTCGAGGTTAAGCGAATTCTTCCTCTTGACGGCGATCGCATAGATCCAACATGTGCTTGAAAACCATGTTCATTGATTGCATTGGTACCATTGTAGTTAATTGCAATTGGTAAAAAGTGATACTGGAGATTCGGCCACTCAAACTCATCACTAGAGCGAATGAATCCACCTGCTTCAAACTGATTGCTTGCACCAATTCCTTTACCCAAAAACAGCCATTCAGCGCCAATTTTAGGTTGGTTATACCATTTTAATGCAGGGTAAAGACTGACGGGCTTCTTACATTGGTATTGAAGATACATTTCTAAATGATCTTGCAGATTTTCACCCACTCCCGGTAAATCTTGCACAACCTTTACATCCAGTGACTCTAATAATGACTTAGCTCCTACCCCAGAGCGCTGTAAAATTTGAGGCGATGCAATAGCACCTGCGCACAGCAATACTTCTCGCTCAGCATAGACCTTGTGTAAATTAGTTACATCTTGACCAAGAATGTATTCAACACCGATAGCTTGTTTTTTTTCAAATAAGATTCGATTGGTTGTGGCATGCGTAATAATCGTTAAATTCTGACGACCTTTAGCCATATCTAAATAGCCACGAGCGGTACTGGAACGTCTGCCTTGAGGTGTCACCGTACGATCCATTGGACCAAAGCCTTCTTGTTGGTATCCATTTAAATCATCCGTACGTGGATATCCAGCTTGCACACCCGCTTCAACCATTGCATGAAATAACTCATTATTGTCTGACTTTGGCGTAGCAACACTAACTGGGCCTTGATCACCGTGATATTCATTTGCACCAATATCTCTAGACTCTGCTTTTTTATAGTAAGGTAAACATTCAGCATAGCGCCAATGACTGAGTCCTTTCATTTGAGACCATTGCTCTAAATCCATGGCATTCCCACGGATATAACACATACCGTTAATTAATGATGAACCACCTAAACCTTTACCACGTCCACATTCCATACGGCGGTTATTCATATGTGGTTCTGGATCAGTCAAATATGCCCAATTATAACGTCTACCTTGTAAAGGATAAGCCAAAGCAGCAGGCATTTGAGTTCTAAAATCTAAACGGTAGTCAGGGCCACCCGCTTCAAGGAGCAGAACTTTAATATCTGGATCTTCGGTGAGTCTCGCTGCAAGTACATTCCCAGCAGAACCTGCACCTATGATAATGTAATCATATGTCATAGTGTTCTCCTTAGGCTTTAAATACAGATTGAAATGGACTTAATTCCACTTGTACCGATTTGATTTGCGTGTAGTGTTGTAAAGTCGTTAAACCATTCTCTCTTCCTACACCAGAATGCTTATAGCCACCGACTGGCATTTCAGCTGGCGATTCACCCCACGTATTGATCCAACATATACCTGCTTCAATTTGGTGGATGATTCGATGTGCTTTGACAATATCAGGGGTAACCACGCCAGCAGCCAATCCATAAGAAGTATTATTAGCGCGACGAATCACTTCTTCTTCTGATGTATATGTCAAAATACTCATCACAGGACCGAAGATTTCCTCTTGAACAATGGTCATCTCATCTCGACAATCACTGAAGATTGTAGGCAGTACAAAAGCACCATTTTTTAAATGATCACCTGTTGCTCTAGAACCACCACACACTAAACGTGCTCCCTCCCTTTTAGCATAATCGATGAATGCCAAAATTTTATTCATATGCGCAAAGCTAGATACTGGTCCAAAATTTGTTTCTGGATCGAGCGGATTACCTAAGCGGATATAAGGAATACGTTCTAATAGCTTTTCTTCAAATTTTGGCTGTAATGATTCTGGAATAAATACTCGTGTCCCATTCGTACAAACCTGTCCAGAACTATAAAAATTTGCCATCATTGCAATATCTGCAGCTAAGTCTAAATCAGCATCTTCACAAATAATTAATGGTGACTTCCCACCCAACTCCATCGTGACTTCTTTAAGACTCGATTCAGCAGCTTGAGCCATCACTTTTTTTCCAGTGCTCACACCACCAGTAAATGAAATTTTCGCAATATCTACATGCTGGCTTAAATAGGCACCAATATCACCGCCCCCTGTTACAACATTGAATACCCCATCTGGCACTCCAGCTTCGGTATAAATTTCTGCCAATTTAAAGGCTGTTAAGGGGGTAATCTCGCTGGCTTTGAAAATCATTGCATTCCCCGCCGCCAAAGCAGGTGCTGACTTCCATAAGGCAATTTGAATTGGATAATTCCATGCTCCTATACCAGCTACAATTCCCAAAGGTTCACGGCGTGTATAGACAAATGAATCTGTTCTTAAAGGAATCTGTTGACCCTCGAGTACAGGTAAAATTCCAGCGTAGTATTCGAGTACATCAGCCCCTGTCACAATATCTACAGTCGATGTTTCACTATAGGCTTTACCACTATCTAAGGACTCAATGGTGGCAAGTTCATCATTTCTTTCACGTAAAATAGCTACAGCTTTATTTAAAATTCTTGAACGCTGCATATAAGTCATTTCAGCCCAAACTTTCTGTCCTTGTTTGGCAGATAGAATGGCTTGATCCACATCCTGTTGAGAACATGCTTGAATGGTCGCGAGAACTTGCCCCGTGGCTGGATTAATCGAATCAAAAGTTTGACCTGATTGAGCATCGACGAATTGTCCATGAATATAAGGACGTTGTAATGGGAATTTATTCATACGATTAGCCTCAGATATAGTAAATATTAAAAATTATTGTGTAAGTTGCTGCTGGATAAAGGCATGGCAAAGACGGATAGAAAGATCAGTATCAATCTCACTTCTTGTTAATGCGCCCCTTAACCAGAACCCATCAATTAATGCAGCCAACCCTTGAGCTGCTTGCTCAGCTTTTAGGGGGCTTAAACGTTTTAAAAACTCATGTTTTAAATTTGAATGTAGCCGACAGTGATTCACTTGCTGTAATCGGTGTAGATCGGGTTGATGCAAACTAATAGCCCAAAACGCGAGCCATACTTTCATCGCGGCTTGATTGGTCTGAGGAGTTGCAAAATTCGCTTTAACAATCGCCATTAAACGATCTTCTGGAGAATGTCCAACCTCTGATTTTAGATCCCTTACACTTTCTCCAAGTTGCTGTAGTAAATAGCGCATGGTTGCCTCAATCAATCCATTCTTGCCACCAAAATAATGACTAATAATACCCGTGGAGACACCTGCTCTTTGCGCAATCTGTTGAATGGATGCATCAGCAAAACCGAGCTCATTTACAGTGGAGAGAGTAGCATCAATCAATTGTTGACGACGAATGGGTTGCATACCAACTTTTGGCATAAGATGACCTAAACCTACAGGAGATTATAATCAGCGTTTATCAATAAGAACGCTGTAACATTAGTAAACGTTTTTTTAATTGAACGTTCAATCAATAAAAATTATAGTGCTATTACTTCCATGATGTACAGCTCAGTTTGTTTTGTATTTGCAAAAGTTTGTAATTGTGGATCAAGCAAGCTTCTATCAGGATATAAATCGAACTGCGCTGTAGATCATTTCATTACTCATTGAATGGTCACTGATTTATGCATAACAAAAATGATCAAACGCAGGATAGTT
This sequence comes from Acinetobacter sp. 24-47-62, assembly GCF_056779765.1. Lineage (NCBI taxonomy): Bacteria > Pseudomonadati > Pseudomonadota > Gammaproteobacteria > Moraxellales > Moraxellaceae > Acinetobacter > Acinetobacter sp. 24-47-62. Next base: position 9,632 of record NZ_JBWYIN010000001.1, on the reverse strand, counting down.
TGAATAAGGTCGTGTTCTATGTATCAGCATCATTGATACTTTTGTTTTCGATCACCACAATTTTGTTTAATGAAGCTGCTAATAACGTCATTACACAAACCCTCGATTGGGTAAGCAGAACCTTTAGTTGGTATTACCTGTTGGCTGCGACACTCTATTTTGTCTTTATTGTATTTATCGCATGCTCTCGATACGGCGAAATTAAATTAGGACCTAAACACTCTAAGCCTGAATTTAGTTTATTGAGTTGGTCTGCAATGCTCTTTTCTGCGGGTATTGGTATTGATCTCATGTTCTTTTCCGTGGCTGAACCTTTATCGCATTACATGAACCCACCTGTAGGTGAAGGACAAACCTTTGAAGCAGCACGTCAGTCCATGGTATGGACCTTGTTTCATTATGGTTTAACTGGTTGGAGCATGTATGCATTGGTTGGTGTAGCCTTAGGTTACTTCAGTTATCGTTATAACCTTCCCCTTACGATCCGTTCAGCTCTCTACCCTATTTTTGGAAAAAAAATTAACGGCCCTATAGGTCACACTGTAGATACAGCTGCCGTCCTAGGTACGATTTTTGGTATCGCGACTACCTGTGGTATTGGTGTCGTACAACTCAATTATGGTCTTCATGTTCTCTTCGATCTACCTGAAAATTTGTGGATTCAAGCTGGTCTAATCGGGATCGCGGTGGTTATTACTGTCATCTCAGTAACGGCAGGTGTGAATAAAGGGATTCGCGTTCTTTCTGAAATCAATATCTATGTCTCGATTGGGTTACTCCTCTTTATTCTTTTGATTGGTAATACAGAATTCTTACTCGCAGGCTTAATCCAAAATTTAGGTGATTACCTCAGTCAATTTCCGAAATTGAGTTTAATGAGTTTTCCATTCGAGCAACCTAAAGAATGGATGAACAGTTGGACGCTTTTCTTTTGGGCTTGGTGGATTGCATGGTCGCCATTTGTCGGTCTGTTTTTAGCACGAATTTCTCGTGGTCGTACCATTCGTGAATTTGTATTTGGTACGTTGATTATTCCTCTACTATTTACACTGACTTGGTTATCCATCTTTGGAAATAGTGCACTTCACAATGTAATTTTTGATGGTAATGCACAACTTGCAACAACCGTTTTAGAAAATCCAGCGCATGGTTTCTATGACCTACTTGCACAATATCCTGGTTTTACCTTCTTAGCAGGTATAGCAACAATTACAGGATTATTATTTTACGTCACTTCTGCAGACTCAGGCGCTCTTGTTTTGGGTAATTTCACAACAAAATTCACCAATATCGAGCATGACTCTCCAAGATGGCTCAGCGTATTTTGGGCTATAGCCATTGGTTTATTAACCTTAGCGATGCTGATGGCAAATGGTATTACCGCCTTACAAAACACAACCATCATCATGGGTCTGCCTTTTAGCTTTGTCATATTCTTTGTGATGGCGGGTTTATACAAATCCTTGAGATTGGAAGATTTCAGACAAGCCAGTACTAGCTTAAATGCCGCGCCAGTCGTGGGCAATGTGGATATTCTCAATTGGAAAAAGCGACTCAGTCGCGTAATGCTTCATCCAAGCCATGAACAAACATTAAAAATGCTAGATGATGTGTGTAAACCTGCAATGGATGCCGTGGCACAGGAACTTTTATCCAAAGGTGTCAAAGTCGATGTGAATACTAAGCCTCTTGAAGATAATGCTGAGCTTTATCATTTGGACCTCATTATTCACTTGAATGAAGAAGAAAATTTCGTATATGAGATTTGGCCCGTTCGTTATGACACCCCTAACTTTAGTACCCGTGCTAAACGAACAAAGCGTTATTACTATCGTTTAGAAAGTTACTTATTTGAAGGTTCGCAAGGTAATGATTTGGTCGGTTACAACAAAGAACAAGTGATTAACGACATTTTGGACAAATATGAACGTCATATGATGTACCTTCATATTAACCGTATCAGTCCAGGTAAACGTCCACAATTTCCCGATCGTGACATTTAGTTAGTAGTAGCTCATCTAAACAAGGAAAATGACCATGTCAGAAAGTCTAAACGCCTTTGCTCTATTTTTTTCGTTGCTTAATCCCTTTTTAATGAGCATTTATATGCTTGGGATTATTCGAAATTCAGATGCAAAAGTTTTTAATATGGCCCTGATCCAAGGTAGTTTGATTAGCTTTGTGGTTTTTGTCATTTTTGCTAAAACAGGTGAAGCCTTTTTTAATGATGTACTTCATGCACGATTTGAATCTTTCCAAATTTTTGGTGGAATCATTTTCTTGGTGATTGGTTATCGTTATGTATTTGAAGGTGCTGATACGATTGGGGTCATGCGTGGAGCACCAAACCATTTGGCTGGTACGATCGCCATGCCTTTTATGATCGGTCCAGGAACAATCTCTGCATCTGTAATCACTGGCATTCAATTAAGTTTATGGCAGACGATCACAGTCATCTTTATGACCTTATTCTTAACCTGTAGTCTTTTGATATTAATGAAATATTTGCATGATAATTTACAGCATAAATATTCTAATTATATCGACTTATATGTAGATATCGTGGGTCGTGTTGCTGCATTGCTTATCGGTACGATTGCCATTGATATGATCGTGACTGGTGTTACTGGGATCATCAATGGCTAATTGAAGGTTGTTGTTGATATTTATAAAAAAGGAGTCTTATCATTGACTCCTTTTTTTAAACCCTAATATTTAGAATCTATATCCGATATTTAAACTATACACCGTTGGATCTACGTCCACACTTCCTACCTTTTCTCCATTTACTTTTACATCAGTTTTGATATCCGCATATCGGATATCAGCACCAACACTCCATTGAGGGTTAAATTGGTAATCTACGCCTATTTGACCAGCCCAACCAAAAGAATCTGAGAGATCGAACTTATCACCACTATATAATCGGTCATTAAAAAAATAGGTGTAATTTAAGCCCAGACCCACATAAGGTTGTAACTTTTCATTGGGTAAGAAGTGATATTGCACACTAAAAATTGGAGGTAAATGTTTTGTTTTTGCGACTTCATTACCAGCAACATTAATTTTATGCTGTGGTGGCAAACCGACTAATACATCAAATGCAATATTTGGTGTATAAAAATAAGAGATCGTGCCAGTGACTCCCCAAGCATCATCTATTGTGACGGGTGCTGTTTGATTAAAAATACTACCTGGAGAAGATGTGGGATCAATATTGCTAATCGCACCTCTTATCTTCCATTTATAATCTGCGCTGTGCGCATTAGAACTTAATGCCATGGTACTCAATAAAATCGCGAATAAACCAAAACTTAATTTATCATTCATATCATTACCCATTTTTTATAAATATCTGAAATTTTGAAGATTGTTAATCAATTAAATTGAATGCTTTAGATCATATCGATAATTCTTTTTGTTGGTTATTTTTTATTCTGATTTGTTTTGATGATTTTTTATTTAAGAAAATTTATTCAATTTAAATGGATTTTTGGAATATTGTTTTTAATTTAAGTGAGGAAAGAACGTACGCCTAATTTGGATTCCAATCAGTAATGATGAAACAAGAAACAAATCTTATTGACCTTACCACAATGGGAAGGTTTAGAATGATCATGACCTTATTTCAATCAGCATATGGAGTTAAGTATGTCATCTACTTCAACTAAATCTATTCAAATCAAAATTGAAGGAATGACCTGTGCTGCTTGTGTAACCCGAGTTGAAAACTCATTAAAAAAAGTCGAAGGTATTCAAGATGCCAGCGTAAACCTCGCCACTGAAATAGCACAAATTGAGTTAACAACAGATGTACAAGATCAACAAATCATTCAAGCCGTAAATAAAACAGGTTTTAACACTAAAAAATGGGCAACAATAAAATTAAAAATTTTAGGCATGACTTGTGCTGCATGTGTGAGCCGAGTTGAACGTTCTTTACTAAAAATACCAGGTGTATTAGCAGCACAAGTAAGTTTGGCAACTGAGATAGCAAGCATTGATCTACTTTATCAAGTTCCTGTTGATCAAGTTATTGAGCGTATTGAAAGATCAGGGTTTGAAGCTGTACTTGAACAGCAAACGATCACAGCACTTCCAAATCGCGAACTTGAATCAAAAAAAATTCTCAAGCATTTTATTATCGCACTTGTACTCAGTTTACCTATATTTATCATTGAAATGGGGTCGCACCTCTTGCCTTCATTTCATCATTTTATAGGTACTTACATCAGTCAAAATCAGAGTTGGTTATTCCAATTTATTCTTGCGACTTTAGTTATTTTTATACCTGGACGGCATTTTTTCACACAAGGTATCAAGTCACTGATAAATTTACATCCTGACATGAATTCTTTGGTGAGTTTAGGATCAGGAGCTGCCTATTTATATTCTATTGTTGCTACGTTCTTTCCAAGTTTATTGCCACAACAGTCAGTACATGTCTATTACGAACCTGCAACACTCATTATTACATTTATTTTGTTAGGCAAATATCTAGAAGCACGAGCTAAAGGTCGAACTTCTGCAGCAATTCAACATCTGATTGGCTTACAACCTAAAACAGCGCGAGTTAGAGTATCTGACCTCCAGACTGAAGATATCTCGATTGATAAAATTACAATCGGTATGCAGGTTGAAGTTCGGCCTGGTGAAAAAATTCCTGTAGATGGCGTGGTTATTTCAGGTGAGGGTTTTGTGGATGAATCAATGATCAGTGGTGAATCTTTTCCAATCCACAAATTGATGGGTTCAGAAGTCGTTGGTGGAACCCTCAATCAAAATGGATTTCTTGTCATTGAAACCAAACATTCTTCTGAAAGTAGCATTTTATCTTCAATTATTCAGTTGGTTGAAAATGCTCAGACACAAAAGCTCCCCATACAATCTTTAGTCGATAAAGTCACCTTATGGTTTGTTCCAGTTATCCTCTTGATTTCGATGATTACTTTCATCGCGTGGCTAGTGATTGGACCTGAACCTAATCTCAGCTATGCGTTGATTAATGCCGTTTCTGTTTTGATTATTGCATGCCCTTGTGCGATGGGACTTGCAACCCCGATGTCGATAATGGTTGCGACGGGACGTGCTGCTGAACACGGAATTTTATTTAAAAATGCGACTTCACTTCAAAAACTTCGAGAAATTTCAACATTTGCATTTGATAAAACTGGAACATTAACAATAGGGCAACCTGCGATTAGTCATATCGAGATTTTCGCACCATTTACACATCAACAGGTTCTACAAACTGTTGCATCCGTTGAATATCATTCCGAGCACCCAATTGCTAAAGCGATTGTTCAATATGCATCCGATCATCATGTAAAGATGATCGAAATTTCAGAATTTAAGAGTATTTCAGGATTCGGCATTCAAGCACAATTGGATGATCAGGATATTAAAATTGGATCTGTAGAATTTATTACTCGAGAAAACGCTAAGATCTCTCATGCACTCTCCCACCATCAAAGATTACTAGATGAAGCTCAAACACCCATCGCGGTCTCGATCGATGGTGAGCTTGCATCAATTATTTTAATCACGGATCAATTAAGACCTGAAACCTACGAGGTTATGACTCAACTTAAAAAGAACGACAAGCACATTGCTTTGATTACTGGCGATCATCAAAATGCAGCGCAATATGTGGCGAATCAACTTAATATCAATGCAGTTTATGCACAGGTCAAACCACATCAAAAGTTAAACATTGTTGAGACCCTTCAAACCCGATATGGAAATGTTGCTTTTGTTGGTGATGGGATTAATGATGCTCCAGCACTTGCGCAAGCTCAAGTCGGTATTGCGATAGGTTCAGGTACAGATGTCGCCATTGAAACGGCTGACCTTATTTTAATGTCATCAAATTTGAATAACTTATCTAAAGCCATCAAATTAAGCGAAATGACCATTAGAAATATTCATCAAAATCTGTTCTGGGCTTTTCTATACAATATTTGTCTGATTCCGATTGCTGCAGGCGTACTTTATCCCTTGACTGGTATCCTGCTCTCACCTGTTTTAGCCGCAATCGCAATGGCACTTTCTTCGATATTTGTATTAGCGAATGCTTTAAGACTCAAAACATTGAAATTAAATTAGCAGCTTATAATAAAGGAAAGATTATGAATATTGGCGAATTAGCACGACGTTCAGGCTTAACTGCTAAAATGATTCGATATTACGAGAAAATCGATCTCATTTCTGTTCCGACCAGAAACACTAGCGGTTATCGTGTTTACACAGAGCAAGACCTTTCGACTTTAAGTTTTATTAAACATGCTAAAGATCTTGGTTTTTCGATCGATCAAATCAAAAGTTTAGTTGAGCTTTGGAAAAATCCTGACAGAAAAAGTGCTGATGTGAAAAAAATTACAGATCAACATATCCACTTTTTGACAGAACAAATTCATTCAATGCAATCAATGATTTTAAAATTAAAGGCTGCGAGTCAGATGTGCTCAAATGATTCGACTTCAAACTGCAGTATTCTGAATCAAATTGAGTATATTAATTAGATCATAACGATGATTGGTATTAACTAAGGTAAGATTTTTATGAAATTATATATTGAAAATATTAGTTGTTCTGGTTGTGCTAAAGGTGTCACTGCTTCAGTAATGTCACTTGATCCGAATGCTAGCGTGAAGGTAGATGTTGCCAACAAAATTGCGGATATTCAAACAACATATGACTTTGAAAAAATCGCTGAAGTTTTAACTGATGATGGATTTCCTCCTGAATTAAAAGATTAAATTGGTATAAAAAAGGCGAAACAATGTTTCGCCTTTTTTTTGTAAAACGCATACCGTAGTATGCGTTTTTAAAGAATTAATAAATGATTTGACCGTTTTGAAGTAACTGCTCCAACGTCAGATCTGCATTTTGAGGACCAATATTCAACAATTGAGTAGCTTCAAATTGTGTACCTTCACCATCGCGATCGATTGAAATTACAGAATCTTTAACAGTGATGTATTTACTTAAGATATCCGCAACTTGATCAGTCGAATCTGTTGAGAATGTAGTTGAAGTATTAGCATCAACAAATAGTTGAGATACATCAATTACATCGACACCTGCTTCGAAATCTGACCACGTATCAAAACCATTTCCACCCGTTGCATCGGCTTCATCAAGTAAGTTGAAGATTAATTTATCCGCGATATCACTTCCAGTGAATGCGTCATTAAATTTCGAACTTGTAAATGATTTGTTTACATCAAAGCTTAAAGTAGCTGTTGAAGTCGTTCCACCAACTGTCGAAACAGTATAGCTAAATTCTTCTTTACCAAATCCTTTTCCTGATGGTGTATACGTATAGCTACCATCATTATTGAAAACAAGAGTACCAAATTTACCTTCGACAGTTACACTAGGATTACCACTATAAGTCGACGTCGTTAATCCATTAATAGTATAAGAACTAATAGAATTTAAACCGTCATCATTATTAGAAACGTTTCCAATAACTGGTTCTAAAGCAACTGGAGTAAATTCATTCAAGTACGTTGTATTAAACGTAATTGTAGAGTCTTTGAAATAAGCAAGTCCAGGATTAACAAGACTAGCTTGTACAGTATATACGCCAGCCGGAAGATCATTTAACTGTAATACTTTTCCAGTAACAGCATTTAACTCACCAGTCTTAACTACAGTGCCAGCTGCATTTTTCACTGTGTAACTAATACTGCGTGATGAAGTTAAAGATAGAGTACTTTCAAAAGAAATTGCAACTGTACTGACTGAGTTTTCAGCTATTGCAAATTTAGCATCGATAGTACGTTGAGCCAGACCAATATCTAAAATTGTATCATTTACAATAGTTTCTGATTTATTTTGCATTACAATTTCAGATTCTTCAAAATCATCTTGCGCAACAGCTAAATCAATTTTAATCGTTAACGTTTCTAGTGAACTATTTCCATTCTGATCTTTAATGACATAAGTAAATGTCTCGATTTCACCATATGGTAAGCTTGTGCCTTCACTAGGTTTATTTACGAAGTATTGGTAAGTTCCATCCTTATTGAGAATTAATTTACCATACACACCTTGAAGTTCTGATTCTTCAACAAGCTGAGTATTACCAGCAATAATGATTTCTGAACCATTAGATAATTCAATCTGACCTGAAGTTTGACCGACAAAATCATTGTCTGTTTTAACAGTCGAATAATCATAAAGTGTGTCTTTATTAACATATAGACCAGATCCACCAAGCACATTAAGTCCTGTTGGAACAGTCACTGCATAATAATCACCCTCTGTAAATTTAAGAGTAACTTCCTTAGATTTACCACCTAAAATTACTGTGTACCAGTTATTGATGCTGTGAACTTGGACATATTCATTGGTATCAGCATTGAATTTGTAAACAAATAAAGAGTATGAAGTTAAACTTACACCACCGCCATCGCCCTGGAAAGTCATTTCACGAACATTATTTTCATTCACTGTGAAATTCATGAATGAAGATAAATCAACTGCACCGGCTTTAATAACTGGATCTAACAAACTTACATCTAACACTTTAACATTTGTTAATTTAGGTACTTCACCAGTGATATCTTTAATCTCAGGAAGTGGATTGATGATAACAGTGTCGTTGATTTCTGATTGTTTTACCTCAACAACTTTATTATCAATCGATATATTAAGCTTCGCAGAAGCTGTATTACCTAGTTCTGTTTTAACGTAATAGGTAAACTCATCTACTTGCCCGAATGGGCCTTTAAAGTCTTCATTAATCTCGTAACGATAGCTTCCGTCTTGATTAATAAATAACGTACCAAATTTACCTTCGATCGCGGTTTCAGAATTACTATTCAACGTAATTGCTGCATTAGAACCAGCCATAACTGACTCTACAATCGTACCAGTTGGCAGTACATCCTGACCATCAACAGCATCTGCATCTGTGATTACATTACCAGTTGCTTCGCCATCGACTGACACAACTTCATTATAATCCAGAATAATGTCATTCAATACCTTCAATGTATAACCACTTAATACTGTTACCCCAACAGAAGGTGTTAAGAATACAATGTATTTACCTTCAGGAAGGCTCACGTTCAATTCTTCAGAAACACCAGCCAGTAAATAAGCTTTCAACCATTGTTTCTCAGTCATGTACTCTTTGTATTGACCAGTTTCTTCATCAAATTGATAAATTTTAAGATCGTACATCGAGACGATCGAAACTCCACCTGATTGTGATTTCAATGTTAAGTTGCGAACTGTCCCATCAGCAACATCAACTGTTAATGAATTTTGAAGAACTTCTGTTAAAACATTAGCTTCGAGCACTGCACCCAAGCCAACACTTGCTACCGCAAATGCAGTTTTATCTTCAAGTTGTTGTTCTGCTGAAGGTAATTTAGTAGTCGGGTTAATTACTTCAGGAATGAAATTAACTGAGTTATCCGCTGGAAGTACTATTTCTTGCGGTAACCCATTAATTTCTAAAGCTTGTTCTGCAGCATTAAGCTCTTCAATTGCGGTTAGAACTTCACCTTTAGTTACATTTTTTGATGGATCACGACCATCAGCAACGAGTTGTAAAGCTTCATTAATTTCTTGTTGAAGTGCATCACGTGTTTCATCAGTATATCTTGCTGATTCTT